>NZ_LVYZ01000027.1:0-144125 GCF_001909095.1 Paenibacillus sp. P46E | reverse complement strand
GCCTTTGCCTTTGCCTTTGCCTTTGCCTTTGCCTTTGCCTTTGCCTTTGCCTTTGCCTTTGCCTTTGCCTTTGCCTTTGCCTTTGCCACTCCCCTGCCATGCCCCTCCCCGCCTACGGATTCCGCATTCCTTAAAAGTTCGGTAGCATCAGCTACCTTGAGCACACTTCGCAAAACTGGCTTCGAAAGCATAACTTATGCAACAACAAAAAGCCTGTCCACCGCTGGGTAGCGGAGAACAAGCCTGCATAATGATGAGCGCCCGGGCTTCGGGCGCAGCTTGGCTTCGGGCGCAGCTTGGTTTCTTTGCTTATTAATGCGGCACCCGACCCGTGGAATGACGGACAACCAGCTCCGGCATCAGCATGATTTTGCGCTTGGGACTATCCGGATTATCGATAGCCTGGTTCAGCAGGATCATAGCCTGCTCTGTCATCTCACGCAGGGGCTGGGCAATGCTGGTCAAGGAAGGATGGCAAATCTCAGCCAGCATGGTATTGTCAAAGCCCACTACGGACAGATCGCGGGGAATAGACAACCCTAAGCCGCGCGCCTCCTTCAGCACCCCGATAGCGAGCAGATCGTTGCAGGCGAACACCGCTGTCGGCCGCTCTTCCTCCGCCTGTCCCAGCATCGCCGCAGCCGCTTTCCGGCCATTCTCCAGTGTGGCCGAGGTATGTGTAATATTCGCCGGATTATCAAAGGGAACGCCCGCAGCCTTCAGCGCATCCAGGAAGCCTTCGGCGCGCAGCTTGCTTCCCGGCAGATTGTCGGAGATGATGCCGAGTCTGCGGTGTCCCAGGGACAGCAAATATTCCGTTGCCTGATAGCCGCCCTTATAGTCATCTACCGTGACAGAGTTGCTCTCCATCATACGGATATCCGCCGAGAACAGCACGAGCGGCACATGATCGGCCAGCAGACGGCGGATCATATCGGGATTCCCGACATGAGAGGCGATAATCAGGCCATCGACCCGTTTGCGCAAGAGCAGCGAGATGTACCTTGCCGCCTTCTCATCGTCCCGGTCCGTACTGCAGACGATCAGATCACTTCCCTGCCCCTGGGCGTAATCCTCAATACCGCGGGCTGCTTCGGCAAAAAAAGGATTGGCAATATCGGGAATCATCAGCCCGATCGTTCCTGTCCGGCGGCTCGTCAGTGCAGAAGCCACCATGCTGGGCTGGTAATTCAGCTCTTCCATAATACTGCTGACCTTCTGCCGCGTCTTGTCGCTGATCCTCCCGCTCTTATTCAGCACCTTGGACACTGTAGCGATAGAAACTCCTGCTTCACGTGCCACATCATATATCGTAGGTTTCATCGTTAATAGGCCCGCCTTTACCTTCTTGCAATCTTATACGTTTGATTATAGGGAACTCGCCAGACGGTGTCTATTATGCAGTGCCGTACTAGTCAGTTGCAGCCGGGTATCTCGCCCGGCTCTGCGCTTCGACCACTTACCCAGTGGAATCGGCTTTGCCGTCTCTTTCTTATACTTCCGAAGCAGCAATACTGCGAATCGAGTCAGCCATCCGTCCTCGGCGGGGAATAAAAAAATGATGGCGTGACATATACTCTTCCTTATATCAGCACCAAAGAGGGGCCTCCGCCCTGCGGAAGCCCCTCTTTGGCCAGCCCATTGATTATTCCTGTCTGTCCGGCTGCTGCTGCGCTCCGAACAACCACTCATGATCGGGATCATTGTGGAAGACCCAGGTACGGACGGGGCCTGCCATCACGTTAAGATAATAAGAATCGTAGCCCGGCGGCGCGGATACCGGATGATACCCTTCCGGAACCAGCACGATGCTGCGGTCAGCCACGGCCATCGTCTCGTCCAGGCTGCGGTCGTCATTGTACACCCGCTGCACCACAAAGCCATGGGCGGGATTGACCCGGTGGTAGTATGTCTCTTCCAGATAGGACTCTGCCGGAAGATTGTCCTGGTCATGCTTATGCGGGGGATAGCTGGACCAATTGCCGCCGCCCGTACGCACCTCGACCACCAGCAGGCTCTCGGCTTCACTCTGCTCCGGAAGGATGTTGACCACCCGGCGCGACATGCTGCCAACCCCCCGGTTCTCGGCCACAGCGTCAGAAGGAGCGATCAGCCGGGGTGAATATTTGCCCGTCCCTGGCGCCAGACATGCGGCAAGCTCCAGCTCTGTCAGGGCGGTAACTTCATAATGGGCTCCTGCGGGAACGTACACCGCATACGGCGCCACATCCTCAAACACAGACATGCGCTCGCCAATGCCGGAGAAGACTATGCCATCTACCTTTACATCAGCCTTGCCTGCCAGCAGCACCAGACAGATCTCGTTTCCTTCTGAACTGCGGCTTAATAGTTCCCCGGCCTGCAGCTGATACACTTCAAAGCCTACATAGTTCCATCCGGCGCTCTCCTTGCTCACTGCCGCCACAAGTCCATCCTTGCCGGGTGCTCCGGCCTTAATGATTAAATTGGACATCTTCACCGGTCTCCTCTGTCTTCAGGGTGTGCATCCGCTTACAATACCTGGCTCGTTGCTGGCGTACCCTCTCCTGCATGGTGTGACAACTTGACCGGGAGCCCGGTCAGGTGTGATTCCTTAGCAGCTTCAGCAATTCGTTCCGCTTGTTGGCCGTCTATTCCGCTGCAAATGAGCGGCTCTTGCAAGCGAACTGCCTGTGCAAATGCGGCAACCTCATCCGTAAATGCCTGATTGTACCGCTCGAGGAAGAAATGCTGCGGCTGATCGCGGGTGACAGAGCTCGCGGTAGACACCTCCACCGTAGTCGGACGGCAGTTGTCGGCGGTGGCCGATCCGTGGGAACCGAACACCTCTACCCGCTGGTCGTAGCCATAGACGGCCTTCCGGCTGTTATCAATAACACAGATCGAGCCGCTGGCAAAGGTCAGCGTGATGACAGCTGTATCCACATCACCACAGCGCCCGAACATCGGGTCAACCAGATTGGCCCCCCGGGTGTAGACCTCAACCACTTCCTCACCCATCAGGTAACGGGCCATATCAAAATCGTGAATCGTCATATCCATAAACATACCGCCGGAAGAAAGGACATAAGCCTCACCGGGTGGCTGCGGATCACGCGAAGTGATCTTCACGATATGGGGCTTGCCCAGTTGTCCGGACTGAACCAGCTGCTTCAGCTTGCGGAAGCTCGGGTCCATCCGGCGGTTGAAGCCGACTTGAAGCAGTACGCCTTCTTCCTTGGCAATCTGCAGTGCCCGGCTGGTCTGCTCTGACGAGAGGCTGATCGGTTTCTCACAAAAAATGCTCTTATGAGCACGGGCAGCCTGCTCGATCCAGTAGGCATGGGTATCCGTTGGCGTGCAGATGAACACCGCTTCGATCTCAGGGTCATTCAGCAAATCTTCCCCATTTGTAAATACAGAGCCAAGGTTGCGGCTTTCTGCCCACTCCAGCAGTTCCTCACCTACCATAGCTTCTGCGATTGATTTCAGTTTAAACGACGGCATCACACGCAGATTATCTGCATGTAGGCGACCGATTCTGCCTGCGCCAATAATCCCTACTACGATCGGATTTACCATTTTCGCTTATCCTCCTATGGGGTAAGCGCTTAACCATCCCGGGAATAGTATACTCCAAGCACCACCAATGCTACAAGCAAAATTTCTGCATTTCTTTTCGCCAGATGGAACTGCATGCAGGGCACAGCATTAACAGTAATATACTAGTTCTCCCAGCACAATGCATGGAGAACATTGAATCAGCAATAATGCAGCGCTTCTCCCAGCGCGACGATAGCCATCGCCTGGCCATAGGCCATAGGGGCAATAATGATCTGCTTGTAATCTTCTTTTGCCGCACCAATCGGTGTCCCGCCGGATACACCAAGCACCGTGCCCTCACCGTCAATTCTGCCTAGTACAGCCCGGATCGTGCTCAGGGCCTGGTTAGCATATGACTCCGGCAGCAGCCCTCTGCGCGCACCCTGAAGAATACCGGCTGCGATGGCTGCTGACCCGGAAGTTTCCGTATAGCTGTCCGGGTCATCCAGCAGGGTATGCCACAGGCCATCTCCGCTCTGGCAGGCCAATAGCGCCTCTGCCTGTGCGTGCAGAATCTGCTGAAGATAGGTGAAGACTCCGCTGTCCAGATACGGGCGCATCAGCTCCAGGTACTCCGGCAGGCCGAGTGCAAACCAGCCGTTACCACGGCACCAGAACGCTTCACTGAAATTATGGCGGCCGTCAAAATGCCAGCCATGGAAGAACAGACCCGTCTTTTTGTCATACAAATATTTGATATGCAGCAGCAGCTGGTGCAGCGACGCTTGTCTCCACTCGGCGTTATCATACTTCACACCCATTTTAGCCGTGAACAAAATAGCCATAAACAGCGTATCAATCCAAATCTCATTGTCATGAAGCGTAATTTCATGCTTGCTGGCTCCCGTTGTGACATGCTGATAACCCAGCTCCTTCGTCCGGGGCAGGCCATTCATCAGCCACTCGATCCATTCAAGGCTTAACGCCTCCGCTTCCTCCAGTTCCATCAGCGACAACAGCGGGGCGGTTGTATTGATATTCCGGCTTGGCAGCCCCTTCTCCAGTTGACGGGCCATCCACGGCTTAGCATAACTCTCATAACGGTCGTCCCTGAAATACCGTTCCAGCTTTTGAAGGCCATACAGCCCCACTCCCTGCGGCCAATCCCATTCTTCCATACCGAAATCACGGACAAAATATCCCCGTCGTCCCGCATCCTCTCCTAAGTTCTGCAACTCTGCTTCATTATCCGGCCGTTCCAGCTTCAGCAGCTTATTCGTTACTTGATTCAGCTTTTCAACGATTTCGTCCTTGTTCACCCGGTAGTTATCCATCGTGCACTCCGCTCCCTCTCCCGCTGTAGATTCTTTTCTCTCAGTTTGCTCGTTTCCCCATATCTATTCTAAAAGTCTTAATCTCATAAGGCTTGATCTGGAATACAAAATCACCAGCCTGCCAATCCCCCTGCGGCTCCTCCATCAGATTGCATTCCTGCCAGGATGCAATGGGATAAGCGCTCTCCACACGGACCCGGGTCTGCGAACCAGCATATTCATGCAGGCGCAGCACAACATGGCTGCCATCCTCTGAACGCTTGATGGCATCGACCAGCACATGTTTGCCCTCGATAGTGAACAAGGCATCACCCTCCAACTCTCCCGGAACCGTACGCAGGGGATTATTCAATTCCCAAGCCGCCTGGACAACCCCGCCATCCACAAAATCACCGGTATGCGGATAAAGCGCATAAGTGAAGGCATGCTGGCCCTGATCCTGCTCAGGATTGGGATGGACTGCTGATTTCAATAACGTCAGCCGCATCACGCTGTCCTTGATGTCATAGCCGTATTTACAGTCATTCAGCAGGGCTACGCCATAGCCCTTCTCGCTGAGATCTGCCCATTGGTGGGCTACCGTTTCGAAACGGGCATAATCCCAGCTCGTGTTCCAATGCGTCGGCCGTTTCACATTGCCGAACTGAATATCGTAGGTAGCTTCCACAGCATGAATATCCACCGGAAACGCCGCTTTCAGCAATTGGTTATGACCATGCCAGTCCATCTCAGTCTGGAAATCAATTCTTGCCGTGTCCCGGTAGAACACGATTCTCTGGGTGATGGTTGAGCGATGGTACGTCCAGACCATACGCAGGACCGCCCTTAGCGGACCGTTCTCGATCAGCTTGCATTCTTCAAGCTGCGAGATTTCCGTCATTTTCTCCTGGTAGAAGATATCAATGTCCCAGGCTTCAAAATCCAGCGGTTTGTCCTCAAATACCTGAAGCACATTGCCGCGCTTTCCGGGTGCTAAGAGCTCACGGCCGTTCCGGCGGTCGTAGATAGAGGTGAAGTGTCCCTGTTCATTCCAGGCCACCTCAACCAAAGGTGTGGTCAGGCGGTGGCCGGCGGTATCCGCCAGCGGCGATTCTTCCTCCGAGCGGGCAATAGCCAGTTCCCCCTGGCCATATTGCAGAACAGCCGTACCAAGAGCAGGTACAGAAGGAATATACACAAGCCTTCCCCCGTCTGTCGTACGCTGCTGCTCCAGAGGTTGCCCGGCCGTATCACAGATGACAGCATTACTCGCTGTTCCACCCGGTAACTCAGCATACCGTGGACGATCCCAGATGGAGCTGTTCAGCAGGGTAAGACTTCCTTGTCCTTCCGTCCGCTCTCCCTTTTCACCGCAGCCGTTAATTAAAGCCAGTGACCGCGCCTCCCCTTCTGCATATTCAAGGTCACTGTCCTCGTAGACTTCTTTAATCGATGAGCCTGGGATAATATCATGGAACTGGTTGCGCAGGAGGATCTCCCATATCCCGCGGAGTTCTTCTGCCGGGTAACCGGTTTCAAGATCCCCCCGCCGGATACCGGTGAGCGTATGCAGCCATTCTGCATCGCGCAGCAGCAACTCCAGCCGCCGGTTGTATTTTTTATTCTTGGCCTGAGAGGTATATGTCCCCCTATGGCATTCAAAATATAACTCGCCGTTCCAGGTATGCACATAGGCATCCGAACTCTCGATCCGTTCATGCAGCCCGTCAAAATACTCTCCTGCGCTGCCCATATTCAGCTTAGGCATCCCTGGCAGCTTGTCGAACCGCCGCCGAAGCTCCAGCATTTCCCGCGTAGGTCCACCGCCCCCATCGCCCCAGCCATAAGTGAACATCAGGTTATCATTGATGTCCTTATCCTGATACGAATTCCAGATTCCCCGCAGCATTGCGGCAGTCATCCGGCCGTTGTACGTGTATGCATCTCCGTTCTTCTCCGAAGTGGTAATGAAGTGCGTCAAAATTTCGGAACCGTCAAGCCCGCGCCACCAGAACGTATCATGCGGCATCCGGTTGAACTGGTTCCAGCTGATCTTGGTCGTCATGAACGTGGAGATCCCCGATTTGCGCAAAATCTGCGGCAATGCCCAGCTGTATCCGAATACATCCGGCAGCCACAAATACTTGCTTTCGATCCCGAACTCTTCCCGGAAGTAGCGTTTCCCAGCCACAATCTGACGGACCAAGGATTCACCGGACGGGATATTACAATCCGACTCCAGCCACATGGCTCCTTCGGCTTCCCAGCGGCCTTCCTTGATTTTCTCCGAGATCCGTCCGAACAGTTCGGGATAATCACGCTTCAGATAGTCGTACAATTGCGGCTGCGTCTGCAGGAACTGATATTCCGGGAACTCCTCCATCAGCCGCAGTACGGTAGAGAAGGAACGTGCTATTTTCTCCCGCGTATGCTTTAGCTGCCACAGCCACGCAACATCAATATGGGTATGACCAACGGCTGTAATCGTCATGTCAAAGGTTTTGGGCATAGCATCCACAGCGCGGTTCAGGCTGGCCCCGGCACGGTACAGGGACATTTCGTGGGCCTCTGATCCGGGCTCCGACCAGTCAATTTCACGAAAGGCGTCGTTCAGCGCTTTTTTCAGCCATTGCTTCTCCGGCTGGTCGCTGCCCAGATACCGGTACGTGTCCAGCGCCGCCTGTGACAGGTAGCACAAATCATCAATCGTTTCATCCAGGTAGCCAATCATCGCTTCGCTAATCCGGTGATCCTGAATAACGGCGGGGCCTCCGCCCTCAAGACCAGACCACAGCCGGAAGACAAGCTCCACCGTCTGCCCGCCTAGCTCCGGCCCAAAAACAACCTCCCTGTGGTTGTTATCCACGCCCTGGTAAGGCTCCCCGTTCACAAACAGTAACGATTCAAACCCCGAGTTGTTGAAGCTCCCCGACTTGCCGAAGTCGAACCTTCCGGCAATTTTGAAGCCGGGTGTACTTATAGGCATCTCGACCATAGTACGCAACCAGATATAACGGTCGCGCCCGCGCCAGTGCTCCTCCAGCTTGATTGTGCCATCAAAGGAAACGGCCTCAGGATACACACCGTTAGCCCCGTCTTCATCCTCTGCGAATTCCAGTTCCTTAATCTCCAGCAGCTTGCGGTACCTGTACTTTCCAATCTCCGCCTGACGCCGGATCAGCTTCTCTTCGGTCAAAAACATGATCACCACTCCTTGTATCCGCTTTCATACAGCCAATATAGCAAATCCCTCCCCTCAAAAACTACGTTATATTTGCTATGATCCCCCTCATACATTGCATATTTTGCTTTTCTGGATTTATAATAGGTCCATACTACACATTAAGGCGGCGACCAGGATATGCTTGATAGCGACTTGTTGTATGAGCAAGGATATAGCGTAAGCATCAACACACCGGCTGATTCGCTTTTTTATTATTTTGATTATGATCAGCGGTCCCATAACATCAATATGGAATTTCAGCATTTTCATGACTTTTACGAGATTCATATATTAATGGATTCCAGAGCCACTCATATGATCGAGGGGAATGCGTATGCCCTTCAGCAATATGATATCGTTCTGCTTCGTCCGCACCGGCTGCACAAGACACAATACCCGGTAGGTCCGCCCCACAAAAGGCTGATCATTAACTTCGCGATGCCCAAAAATATACCCGGTTTAGAAACCGCTTACAAGAATATGTTTCTCTCTTTTGGAGAGGAGGTACCGATCTACCGTTTGAATGGCGAGTCGCGGAGAGCCGTATTTGATCCTCTTAACTCCATCTTCACCTTGTCACATGGCGCTTCTCCCCTGAATCCTGTACTGATTCACAGCTTGTTTCAGCAATTTCTGTGTGCCCTGTACCAGCAAAGAGAGCGGAACAGCTATGTCCTCGAAGAAGTGGGGAATTCCATCATGCAAAAAATATATTCGGTCACCGCATACATCCACAGTCATTTCAACAGCGAGCTCACTCTTGATTCGATCTCCAGGGAGTTCTACATCAGCTCTTATTATTTATCACATCAGTTCAAGACGGTCACCGGCTCTACACTGACCGAGTATATCCAAATGACCCGTATCCGCAATGCCCAGCAGCTGCTGATCAGCACCCGGCTTAGGATTTCCGTAATCGCTGAACAGTGCGGCTTCAACAGCTTCTCTCAGTTTAACCGGGTATTCCATAAGCTGAGCGGCATGTCTCCCTCGGGGTTCCGCAAGCAACAGGCCTCGTCCCCTTCAGCCTCAACCGCGCTGTCCTATTGAAAGGAAAACAAAAAAAAGCTTCTGCGCTGCCCGGATGAGCAGTACAGAAGCTTTTTTGTTAGTATGCGGTCAAGAGGACTCGAACCTCCACGATATTGCTACCACTGGCACCTGAAGCCAGCGCGTCTGCCAATTCCGCCATGACCGCAAATTAATGAAATGCAACGCAAGAAGTAATATATCATGAATCTGGCGGGAGAGCAAGCATTTTTTCAAAAAATGAATTCTATACTCTAGTTTACAGGCATGGTATAGATCAGTTCATATTGCCCGAAGTCAAGCAAGGGTGGGGCTTCATAGTTCAGCTGGAATTCTGCTCTGGCATTTCCCGATTGATAGCTTCCCTCCAAGGTTACCTGACCTGCTCCTCCCGTTGCAGCCACAATAATCAGATCCTCCGTTGAATTGGCGGGAACAACCAGATTGTGCAATCCGCCTTCGGCGTCTTGTACATACCTTCTTACCCAGACAAGACTGCTGCCTGACACCGAAATTCCGCTGTTGTTCTTTTGCCACTCTTTGAAGACAGACTGCTGCGCCTGATTAGTATTCACACAATTCGGGTCCTCTGCCAGAATCGGTACACCATTCACAGTATGACCTGTCACTATTGTACAATTGGCCAGAGTCACACCCGGCATGGGATCTTTTTCCTTGCTGATCGTCCGGATAATTTTCTTATCACTTGGACCCAGACTAAACTCTGCAGAAATATTATTGTTATTCGTAATCTTGAGATAGCTGTACAGATGGTTATCTTTTATGCCGTAATGCTCCACACTAATTTTTAGCTGATGCCGCTCATCATATATGGAACCCGAGCGTACCCCGCCCTGCAAGGATATCATTTCCTTTGCAGCAGCAGGCGGTACCAGCGTTGAGGATAATTGAGGATGGGGCACTTCCAGATTGGAGATCAGATACACAGCTTTTGCTGCCTGGACCCATACGGCTTTTACGCCGAGTGCTTCACTGATCAGCTTGAGGGGCACGAGCGTACGGTACTGCTCTGTGATGCTTTTCATGACCAGGCTGCTCTTGCCGCCATTTACCCATAGCTCCCCTTCATTAAGGCGATAGAGGATTGTTATATCTCCTTTGGCAGCTGTAACTACCCGTGTGGAAGGCTCCCACTGCATCGTCGCCCCAAGTGCTTCAAAAATCCCCCGCATAGGCACATATGTAACCCCATCCTTAATCACAGGGGAGGTTTCCAGGCTAAGCTCCAGCCCATCCAAATAACATCTGATGATGCTCCGCTCTGCAGACACCTGTACCGGCTTCAAAGCACTGCATGCAAGGACGGCTGCCACAAGAAAACAGATTCCAACGGAGCAGGCAATTCTCTTCATTTATGTATTCTCCTTAATATGCTGAATCTCAATCGAAGATTTCCTATACGAATATAGCAGATGCTACCAGTCAGAACAATGCTCTTTCAGCGGTTCATGTTCTAGCTAACCAAGAGAGGCTCCTCCCGTTATACAGTTCATAGCATCCTGTTCAACCTGTGGTTGCTTTTTTCCACTTCTACCCAACCACTAATCCATGTTCTTTCAAGAGGATGGAATTATAATAGACCTACGACGTCGAATTGAACCTTGGGAGATGTACTATGATCAGCAGCGAACAAGTAGGCAAGCGGATTGCCAGACTCCGTAAAGAAAAACACATGTCACAGGAACAGCTGGCGGAACAGCTAAATGTTAGTCCCCAGGCAGTTTCCAAATGGGAAACGGGTAAATCACTGCCCGAAACCACCACGCTTCCACTGTTGTCCAGCATATTGGGCCACTCTATAGATAGTATTTTGCTGCCCCAAAAGCTGGTCGTACTTAGCGCTGTCTATACCGATGGCCAGGAGGCCTATGATGTCACCCATTTTGTTAATCAATTCGTTGTCGGCAGCAGATTGAATCTTGCGGTCAGTAAGTTAACTTTTCCCGAATCCATCAAGAGTGACCGCCTGAAGCTGCTGCTCCTGAAATATGAGACTCCTTCGGGAGTCTATGCTACTTATGTGCTGAACGACAATCTGCTTACTATTGATATTCATTCCACAGGCTATGCTGCCAGTCAAAGCGAGCTTGATATCGTATTCGCCGCCTACGGCAATGAACAGGCGAGCCGCAATGTACTAAACAAGATGAAGCATTATGCGTTTTTTCAGTGGAAACAGCTTACCGCCAGCCACGAGCTTTTTCCAAGTCTGATTGACAATGATGGCAACGACTACCTGCTGCTTCTATATCTGAATGAGGAAGGTATTCATGCGGTAAGCTGTGCGGAAGGTGAACAGATTCACTATACTCCAGACCGCACCCGGCTTTTTCGAACGGAATCTCCTCATGAGCACTGCATTATAGAGGGGGTAGGCCGGCTGGGCTTTGGAAGAGATATGGACTGCTCCTGGGCTGGGGCACTTCTTTTGTCTCTGACAGCAAGAGGAGTGGATACTACCTACGAGCAGATTATGGGCGTGTCGGGGGCGTGCTGGAGAATTTCTTTTACACCTATGTGGGACTACAGCTCGGCCGATGCACTTGTGGCTTATAACTACTCCGATCCGGCGTTTAGCGCCTATGGGCTAACTGCCACTTGGGCCAACCATCTGAATCCTGAAGAGCGCAGATTGGAAAAATACAACATCTTGGAGAGCCTGCGTAATCATCAGCTTCCCATAGCCATCAACCTGCGGGTCGCTCCCGAATGGGGGGTGATTACCGGGTATTTGGATGCTGGCGGTACTCTGTTGTGCCGCAGTTATTTTGACGATGAAACCTTTGAGGAGCTCCGCAATGATCCGGAGTTTCTGGAAGACATGAAGGTCAGCAAGGGTTACCTGAACGTGGACCATTGGCCTTACATGCTTGTTCGTATAGACAGTCAGGGGCATGTCCCGTCAGCATTAGATAATCTGTATGCTTCGCTCAGAATCAAGGTAGATTCGATGAATACAGCCGGGAATAGCGGCTACAGCCTTGGCTACAAGGCTTTTGAGGCCTGGCAGGAAGGGCTCTTGGAGGAAGCCTGGTATAGGAACGCAAATGACAAGGATTTTGCACGCAGACTGGGGGTGAACCACTTTTGCATGATGGGGTTAACCGATGCCCGCAGAAGCGCTGCCGCGTACCTGCAAGAATCCCTGCCACTGCTGGTTGACCGTCCTGGATCTCGGGTTCTGTCCGAACTGGCAGAATTGTACGCACAGATCGCTTTGTTGCTTGCAGGCTTTTATAAATGCATGACTGATCCGGCTTCTGTCACATCCGGTCCCTCTAAGCAGTCATGGACCCGGGAACAGCGGGAACAGCAAGCCGAACTGCTTCAGACAGTGGCAGCTTTGGAATCTCGCGGAGAGACACTTGCTAAGGAAGTACTTGGAACATTAGCTGAAAAATTATAGTGTACTTAAAGACCTAAAGAGAAGCGCAGGAACGCTTCTCTTTTGTCGAGTAATCCTTTTGCCGGGCTTCAATCTTCAATGGGCAGCTTCTTCACCGGCCGCAGTACTGCATACCCGTATCCCTCCGGGAAGTGGCGCTGATAATCCTGCTTGGAATCCTCGTCCCACTGGTAGCCCATACTCTCCGGATTATAGCTCCAGGCTACCTGTTCGACAGTCCGCATCACCTCACCGTTGTCCTTCAGATAATCAAAGGGCGGGTGGAAGAAGACCAGGTACTCGGATTCCGGGATCTCTCTGACCTGCATTCCCTCAGGAATCTCCCCGTTATAGTCCACCGCTACAGGGATTCCGTACAGGTACCCTTTTTGCCCGTTCTGATAGAACCAGCCCGCCGTTTGGCCAAGCTGTCCAGACAGAGTATGATGGGACATACTTTCCAGTGTTCCCGATACCTCATCGCAATCGTGCCCGTTCCCCCAAAACTGCCCATAGTCCGATACTTCAGCATCCCAGATCCCAATGAACTTATGGGCCGGTATGCGCTCGATCTTAATTTCCGCTTCCTGCAAATGCACCTGTCTCATCTTATCCCGCTCCTTGATCAAATAATGATAAGGGGAGAACACTTCAGAGCGAATCGCGAGCGGAATGGGCCTGGGTTCCTTCCGGTAAGCATAGGGTGTAATCTTAAAAGCCTTCACAAACGCCCGCGTGAGCGCTTCCTGTGACGAAAATCCGAACTTCACGGCAATGTCCAGTATACGGGCATCCGTGTCCCGCAGCTCCAGAGCGGCGCGGCTGATTCTTCGCTGCCAGATGTAATCCCGCAGGGTCATTCCGGTCAGCGAGTGAAACTGCTTCGTGCAGTAATATGGCGAGTATCCGAGCTGCTCCGACATGGTTAGTAGTGAAGGCACTGTGGCAAGATCCCCGTCGACCCAATCCACCATGAGCTGCACCATCTCATTCCATTCGTACATGCGGTGCTCCCTCCTTTCACTATCGATCTTAGCAGAGCCGGCTGATGCAGTTTTGACTTGAATTGCAGTGCTTCACTTCCTAATTCTATAGAAGTTCTCTCCAGTCCTCTCCCCTTTCCCCTAAGAAATTTTCCCATTCGCACAAGCCCCAAGCCATTCCCTGAGTAATATAGGAGTAAATAGAGCGAAGAGGTGAACGACACATGGGACAGCCAACTACAATGCGCAAGCGGGCCAAGGCGCTGAAGGGCCGGCCGGTCTGCATTACACTTCATGACGGACGTTCGTATATAGGCTATATAACCGGGGTAGAAAAGGACGTACTGATTCTCTCCAGACCCCATACAAGTACAACCCAAGCATTCGGTAAAAAACGGTCCAGCCGCCGGCAAAAAGCAGAAGTCTCCGCATTTATGCCGCTTATCGGCTCACTCCTGGGCGGCTCGGGAGCAGGCGCAGGCTTAGCGTCAGGGCTCGGCGGCGGTTTGCGCTTCCTTGGATTTATCCAGAAGGCGATGCCGGTAATGAAGATGGGCTACGGGATGATCAAGACTATTAGACCCTTTTTCAATGGACTGAAGGGGTTAATGGGAAACAGCGGCTGAGCTTGCAGCGCAGGTGAACATACACTAAATAGACACCCCTTGAGGTGTCTTTTAGTGTAACGCCAATACTATTGACGGTCCGGCTACCTTTTCACAACCAGAAAGTTATCCCCGATCAGCAGCCAGTTCTGCGGAAAAGGAAGCCCCAGCTTCCAGTAGCTGATTCCTCTGAGGCCCAGCTCCTTCAGCAGCGTGAATTTTACCTGAATCGACCGGGCATCCTCGAACCAGACCTTATGCTGCTTGCCGGAGTCATCCGTATAGTCAAAATGCGGGGCCTGATCCTTATAGTCATACTGGATTGCAGCGTTCCTGGTTCTGGCCAGATCAATCGCGGCCTGGGGGCTTAGCGCTTTGGCATAGGCTCCGCCCGCAACGTAAGGTAAGGTCCAGTCATAGCCGTAGAGGTTCTGCCCCATCATGATTTTGGACCCCGGCATCTCGCTTAAGGCATACTCCAGCACCTTGCGGACAGGCCCGATCGGGGAGACCGGCATTGGCGGCCCTCCACTGTACCCCCACTCATACGTCATAATAATCACAAAGTCGGCAACCTCACCGTGCACCTTGTAATCATGTGCGGTGTACCAGGCCCCCACTTGGGTTCTGCTTGTTTTAGGTGCAAGCGCAGTAGACAACAGGAAGCCTTCCTGATGAATCCGGGCCGCCGCCCTCCGCAAAAAACGATTATATGCCTCACGGTCCTCCGGCCGGAGAAACTCAAAGTCAAAATGGATATCACGGAAACCCAGCCGCCTCGCTGTGTGAATAATGTTCGTAAGCAGCCGGTCCTGGATGGCAGGATCATTCAGAATAAACCTCCCCAGCTCTGAGCTGAACTGGGCATTCTCCAGATTGGTCACGACCATCATCAGCGTCACCCCGCTCCGCCTGGCGATGGAGGCCAGATTGTCCAAAGGCGGGGCCTCAAGGGAGCCATCCCGCTGAACCTGGAAGCTGAAGGGAGCCAGATATGTAAGATGGGGCGCTGCTTCTGTTGCGGCACTTTGCAAGCTCTGGGATACCTCTTCCCCTCTCGGCTCAATATAGGCGTTAACCTCCGCATTCCGCTTAGGCCCAGGCGGGATATACAGGCGAAGCCCAATGGGCAAGGGTTTGTTCAAGGATAACTGATTGGTAGAGGCTAAAGTATTGATGTTAACACCAAATCTTCGCGAGATACTATATAAGCTGTCCCCCGGCCGTACCCAGTAATACATACCTGTAATCGGAATTACCATCGTTTGTCCGACCACCAGCCTGGCGGGTGCAGACAGTTGATTGGCTTGGATAATCTCATCTGCGTTTACTCCATAGGCTTCCGCAATACCATACAGGGATTGACCTGACTGCACAACATGAATTTGCATATGACCATCCTCTCTATCCGGAACTGCGAATGATATATTTTATTCGGATGAACGAGAGGGTATTCGGCTTTGGCGAAAGGAGTCCGGCTTCACTTGTAATAGCCTTCCCCAAAATAAAGACCGCCCCTGATCAAAGGGCGGTCCGGCTATTTCCCAGAATGTTTACGGCGTTGGCATGCCACCGTTGGCATTCAGCGTCTCACCGCTGATGTAGCTCGACTCCTGACTGGCCAGGAACACGTAGGCCGGAGCCATCTCGGCAGGCTGGCCCGGACGTCCAAGCGGGGTCTTGGCGCCGAAGTCCTTGAGCACTTTCGTCGGCTGTCCGCCGGCAACCTGCAGCGGTGTCCATACCGGTCCAGGAGCTACAACATTGACGCGTATGCCCTTGCCCGCCACCTGCTGTGCCAGAGACTTGCTGAAGGTGTTGATTGCAGCCTTCGTCGTCGCGTAATCGAGCAGAATCGGCGAAGGCTCATACGCCTGAATCGATGAGGTATTGATAATCGTGCTGCCTGGCTTCATATGCTTAAGGGCCGCTTTGCAGAGCCAGAACAATCCGTAGACATTGGTTTTGAATGTCGCATCGAACTGCTCGGTCGTGAGGTCTGCAATCTCCGGCACGAACTGCTGCATGCCTGCAATATTAGCCAGTATATCAATGCCTCCCAGCTTGTCTACTGCGGCGGCCACGAGCTGTTCACTGTATTTCTCATCCTTCAGATCGCCTGGAAACGCGATGGCGGTGCGGCCGGCTTCTTGTACGAGCTTTACCACTTCCCTGGCATCCTTCTCTTCCTCGGGCAGATAGGACAAGACCACATCCGCGCCTTCCCGGGCAAAAGCAATTGCCACCGCGCGGCCGATGCCGCTGTCAGCTCCGGTTACAATCGCCTTGCGTCCGGTGAGCCGCCCGGTTCCGCGGTACGTATCTTGTCCCGCATCCGGCAGCGGGTTCATTTCCAGCTCAAGGCCCGGAGGGTTCTGCTGCTGCTCAAATTCCGGACCCGCCTTGGTGTACTGTTTGACAGGATCCTGCATCGTGTATTGGTCAGTCATCTTATGTTTCCTCCTCTTGATAGGGTATGGCAACCATTGTCTGCTTCATGCTTGTACTTCTTCTAATGTAACCGTGATGCCTGTGACCTAAACAAATGTACGGGAGAGAAAATAGGATAGAGGCTATGCAGATCTATCGAAAGGATGCAAAAAAAGAGATGTCCCAAACAGCCATTGTATGGCTTATGAGACATCCCTGTACGATGGGGGTACGCATTCCCCGCTTACCTATATTTTCCCCTGTAAGAACTCCTTAATTTTCTGGACTGTGAGCTCCGGGTCCATGTTCTGCAGCAGATACTCCGACTCTCTTTTAAAGGCGACTTCCTCCGTATAATTCCCCAGATATTCATCTACAATGCCATATGGCACCGCTTCCCGCTCCAATCGAAGCTGGATATCATTCTTCGTGACGTATATGAAAACCCGTAAGGCCTCCTCACCGTATTTCTTCCGAAATGCGCTGGCGCCCTCATGATTTACTACAACGATGACAGCGTTATGCTCTTCAAGGCCTTGTTCGAGGTCTGCCAATGTAATTCCGTAGTGCCCCCGCTCCAAATGGACCCTCTGGAAAAATGCATTTGCCTCCGCCATCGCCTGAAACTCGCCGTCAGAGATAAAATGATAATGTTGCCCATCCTCCTCTTGCGGGCGGGCCGCACGTGTAGTGTAAGGAAGGATGTAGGGGATTCCCAGCGAAGCACTAAGCTGCTTGGCAATACTTTTCCGCCCCGCACCGCTGGTTCCGGTGATAATAATGATCTTGGGATGGGAAAATTCTATAAGGGTCTCAGCCGGTTGGCTCTGAGTATCCTCTTGGATCGCTGATGCTTTGGATGTTTTTAGCCAGTTCCACATTGCCTTTCCCGTATGCCTATGTCTGCGCAGGCTTTTGACAACAGCACCGGGATTCACCTCCTTCACATACAAGCTATACTTCAGTTAATTCGACAAATATCTCCAAATCCCTCCAATGATCCCCTTTTAGTTGCAGATCTGAAAACAGCAAAAAGAGAGTACCCTTAAGACACTCTCTTCTCGCTCTTATTTATCAAATGAAAGCTACTACTTACACCTGCTTGAATTCGATCCAGTCGATCTGAAGACCCGGCTTCACGAAATCTAATTTCAGCTCATATAGACCCGCTTCCAGCTCGATCTTCACAAGCTTCTGCTTGATCCATCTACCGTCCGTACCGTTCGTCTGAATGGTCGCCATCATCTGACCGTTCAGGGTCACATTGCATGCGCTTTGCGCCAATTCCGTCTCTGTGGACATGATACCCACGATAATCCGGTACTCCCCTGCTTGTTCCACTTTTACAAAGGTCGATCCCGCTGTGGAAGGTTTCACCTGGGCATTCCCGGTCAGAGATTGCGCCAATTCTTCCGAAAGAGCAGGATTCGCCTTGAAGCTCTCCACCGTTTCCTCACTTACATGGGGTCTTGTGAACACCGGCGCATTCATAATGAACCGGCAGATGTTCATAGCAGAGCGCTGAAGCTCTCCACGGGTCAGTGAGCCATTATCCAGTGAATCCAGGGTGTTGTCATCGTAAGCGTTGACTTCCGAGCCATAATTGCTGACAACCATGTATAAGTCATTTTGTGCACGGACCATCCAGTTCATATACTTGCGGTCTGCCGGGCCTCCATCCACAACATCATTCATAATCGCCCACCAGTCTGTCATTACGATACCTTGGAAGCCCCATTCTCCGCGGAGAATCGTGGTATTCAGATCATAATTGGAAGCAGCCCAATGTCCGTTCACCGGATTATAGGAGGTCATGATCGAGTTCGCTCCGCCTTCTTTTACCGCAATCTCAAAGCCCTTAAGATAAATCTCGCGGACCGCGCGTTCCGATACGATAGCATCCACCTTGCTGCGGTGCTTCTCCTGGTTGTTGCAGGCGAAGTGCTTCAGGGTGGCATTAGAGCCGCCTTTCATAATCCCGCGTGTGCATGCTGCCGCAAAAACGCCGGAAATCAGCGGGTCCTCCGAAAAATACTCAAAGTTGCGTCCATTCAGCGGGCTGCGGCGGATATTCAGCCCTGGTCCAAGTAATGTGTCCACGCTGTTTCTGACCAGCTCCCGGCCTTCCATGACATAGAGCTCTTCAACCAGTTCCGCATTCCAGGTTGCCGCTAGCAGCGTTCCAATGGGAACCTGAGTCGCCTTGTGTCCGCTGTCCATCCGGATCCCGGAAGGGCCGTCTGCGGTACAAGCTACCGGAATACCATAGCTGAACAGCTGGTCGCTGACCCCGCCAAAGGCCGACGCTGTACCCGGTGTAACCAGCGGACTGCTCATCCCTTCGCCTCTGACGATTACCGCAAGATCCTGGTCGCTCAGTTGGGCGATGAATGTAGTCATCTCTACTTTTCCGTCATGCACATCTCTTAAGGTATAGCCTTGATACCCGGTCTGCGTAAGCGTTGCAGGCAGATTCTGCTCAATCCGCTCTTTCATCGAAACCTTGCGTGTTGGAACGTCAGCGTATACCAATTCATAGGAACCGTCTTCTTTACGGGCTCCAGGCATCATCCGGGTGAACCCTTCGGTTGGCGCCAGCGCTTCCTGTAGCTGCTCCACCACCTCAAGATCCTCCAGCACATAGCCGCTTCGTCCCTCTACCAGTACTTCTGCTGCCTTCTTAATGCTGCTTCCCACATAAATACGGTAGGTTCCAGCTTCCATCACATAGGCCGAAGGATGCCCGGTCACGCCAGCGTCATCATAGGAGGCCATCGAATGAACCGGGAAGCTCACCGTAAGACGCTGCGACTCTCCCGGCTGAAGAACCCCGGTCTTTCCGAAGGCTGCCAGCACTTTGGCCGGTTGTCCCAGCTTGCCTTGCGGAGCCTCGTAATAGACCTGTACAACCTCTTTTCCGGCAAAATCGGTTCCCGTATTCGTTACGGTTACCCCAATCTCAGCGAAGGTCTTGCCTGCCCGGCTGACCAGCCTGGCCTCTTCCGGCTCGATGGAGAATGTAGTGTAGGAGATCCCGTAGCCGAACTCAAACTGAACCTTTTCCGGACAGAAGGTTTCAAAATAACGGTACCCCACATATATATCTTCCTGATAGAAGTTTTTGAATTCATTACCGTAGTTTGCAGTCGAAGGATAGTCCTTGATCGAATACGCAATCGTATCCGTCAATTTACCGCTTGGCGTCACTTCTCCTGCCAGTACATCGGCAATGGCATTGCCCCCTTCCATCCCGCCGTGCCAGGAGTAAATCACACTTGGAATAGGGTGCGCATAGCTGTTATCGTTCAGCCAGCTCATATCGATAATATTCGAGACATTCAGCACAACGACCGTCTGCTCAAAATAAGCCGTCACCTGCTTCAGCATCGTCTGCTCATCCGTCGTCAACTGGTAGCTCCCCGGCGCGTCAGCATTATCCTGATCTTCTCCCGCCGTACGTCCGATGACGATAATCGCCTTGTCCGATTTGCTTCTTGCCTGAGACACCAGCTCATCCGTTAGCGGCATTTCCTTCTGGTTCCAAGGCTCTGCTGCCCAGGCTCCGCCGCCATTGTCAAACGGATTCTGCTCAATCCACTTCTCGTAAACGGCCGCAAGCTCTTCATTGACAGCCAGGTTCTTCTTACTGCGCAGTCCATCCAATAAATTGGTGGTATACGAAACATGCACGCTTCCGCCTGAGCCTGTACCGCTGCGGTAATAATTCACTTGGGTTCTGCCAAAAACCGAAACGGTTTCACCACCGCGCAGCGGAAGCACCTGGCCTTCATTGCGCAGCAGCACCGCGCCTTCCGCACCTACGGTCCGGCTGAATTCTGCAAAACCCTCTAATGGAACTCCTAATTGCTGTGTAATCAAATTTGTTTCCTCCTGATTGTCATTTCCTTATCCATATCTTACTATAAAGAATCCCCTATCAAGAATCAAAGGGAATGTGGTCTATACAGACTGAACTTGAGACTTTGCCCAAGCGGGATTTGGTCGTGACTGCGGAGAATGTTTGGACTTCCGGCCACTGTTATGCTTAGACGATCTCTAGCAGGAGGTGCTATAGCATAAAAAAGCCCCCGGGAATCGGGAGCTTTCTCAACAGCAAAACTTGAATTAATTTGTAACATCGGAAATAGATGAACCAGTTTTTCCGAAAAATTCTCCATTAACGTTACTACCGCCACCACTCCATTGAAGCGTATAGTCTCCACCACGCATGCCTTTTTCGTAACCATGTTCGAAATTTTTCCACGTAATAGATCCATTTCCTGAAATTACTTCGGAGAAATATACCCAACCTGAATTTGTGTGTGTTAGGCTAACAGTAACTGAACTGCTACTATAGTTTTTCATAAGCAGTTTAATATGGCCATATCCCCCATTTATAGTAAAGGTTTTTGGTACAACTGAGCCTCCCGTTACGGCACCCCCAATGGGGTTGGACGTATCAATAACAAATGGGCTTATCAATTGACCTTCGACAAAAGGGTTACTAATGGTACTTACATTAGATTCAGGAGTTACATTCTTCTGAGTTGTACTTGGTGAAGCAAAAGCAGTTATCGCTGTTATTACCATAGCTAAAGATAATGTCGTAAAAAAAGCACTTCTTCTCTTCATAAAATTACTTCACCTTCATTTTGTTTGATGCATTAATTGGTTAATAATGTATCAAAGATATATTGTTGGTGAATCATTGTCAACTATTTCAAAAACGACTTGCGTTTTCCATATGTGTCGATGCGAGAGAGAATCTCGCTCAGCTATTTGCTCGTTCCTAGTGGCCTCAATTGCCCTAATGTTCCCCTATACTTAATATCCGCATTGGAACCGCCCGTAAGAGCAGTTAAGACAACATATGTATGTTTTTTCTGGAACCAAAGGAGAACGTGGAACTTAGAACCATTTTCATAGTTTCAAAAATAAAAACGGCTGTCTCTCTAGCAGAAAAATCTGCTGGAGACAGCCGTTTTGTTGATTTCAGTCTTGCTTATGCTTAAAGTGTCCAGTCAGCCGCTTATTCGGCTTGACCAAGCAGCCGGTAGATAACAGCCGCTGCTTGCGCCCGGGTAGCTTGTCCTTCTGGGACAAAGCGTCCATCCGGCATGCCGTTGATCAGTCCGCCGCTGCGCACCGCTTCCACTGCTTCAGCAGCATCCTGCGGCAATTGCTTCAGGTCGGTGAACGGAGCGGTCGCCGCTCCGGCTTCACCCTTCAATGGCACATTCACGATACCTGCGAGGCGGTAGATCATTACGGCCATTTCCTGGCGGGTAATTTGCTCATTGACCCCGAAGGAGCCGTCAGCTTTTCCCTTCACAATTCCCAGCTTTTGTGCGCTGGCAATTGGACCGGAGTACCAAACCCCTGATTTCACATCACTGAATGCAGGGACTGCCGTCTCATCCAGAAGACCGAAAGCGTTCATCAAAATTTTGATGAATTCCGCGCGGGTCACGTTGTCCCCCGGCTTGAACGCGCCTGCTTCCGTTCCCTGAATAGCCCCTCTGGCTGCCAGCGCTTCAATGCTGTCCACTGCCCAGCCCACATTCGCTACATCAGTGAACGCAGCTTTCGGGCAGAGTATCGCATAGGTTCCGTTATGCTTCATGTTGAATTCGAACATTCCGGTGGCAGCATTGTACTTGCCGCCTGCAATGATCTTGGCCGTTCCGGTATCACTCAGTGTGTAGGCGACCACTTGATGGCTCTTGTCGCCAGCCTGTAGCACATAAGGCAACGCCAGCTTGATGCCCTTCGCTTGCAGCGCGGTAGCCGGAAGCGCTGCTCCGTCTATATTCAGCGTGATATCGCTGAGCGTTCCCGCTCCCTTGAGGGCGCCCGCTTGCGCTGGCAGGCCTGCAGTGTCCACGGCTTTGACCAGCAACGTAAGGCTGGTGTTACCCGTGTACGATTTCAGGAAGCTCTGCGGCAGGATCACATTCGCAGAGCCGGTCTCAAGCTTCAGCGTGGTCACTGCTTTCGCTGCGGCCAGCGCTTGCAGCGGAAGCTCTACCGCTACTTGCTTCACACCCGCTGCCGCTTTAATAGTGACTGTCAACGTGCCGTCTTTGATGTCCTTGGCGGCAGCTTCGATATCACTGGCAGTCACCTGGGCCTTAACCGTTCCATCCGCCAGCACAACCGGCTGCACGGCGATACTGCCTTTGCCTACGGCAGCGGTCGCGCTAGGGCTTGGTTTCGGTGTAGGTGAACTTGTGCCGGAACCGGACGATGGAACGTACGGCGTAGCCGTTGGCGTCGGTGATGGTGATGGTGTCGGCGTTGCTGACGGAAGCAGCTTCAATCCGCCAATTGCCGACGCCAGTCCGCTTAACGCCGCATCAATATCCGCCTGTGTAGCGGTCCCGCTCTCCAGCAGTAGCGAGGCATGGCTAATGGCTTCTGCGAGTACCTTCCAGCTCGCTTCGGTATACAGCTCCAGCTTCAAACCTTTTGCTTCTTTAAGCTTTTCCTCCAACAGACTGGTATTAACCGGCAGATTCACAGTTACAAGTGTCAGCGTATAGGTGCGCGTTGTAGTCTGATCGGCAGCCGTTACCTTCACTTTGTATCCCGTTTTCAAATCCGTTGCCAGAGTGGCAGCATCGCTTTCATAGACGGCAAAGGTAACTCCAGCCCGTACAGTCAATCCCTCTGTCAACTGCTTCAGGCTCGTAGTCTCAGGCACAATAATTTCCTTCGCCACCTGATCCAGCGAACCGCCCGGAATCGTGATGCCGCTGATGGAAGCATTGTGCTCCTCTACCGGCTTGAGCGCTTCAAAAGCGTTCTTCAACGCTTTGTAAGCCGTATCAATATCGCCTTCGGTGGATGAGTCATTTTTGTAGACCTCTGTTGCAGCCAGCAGAGCGGCGTGCAGCGCATCCCACTGTTCCGGCGTTCCGCTGTAGTTATCTTCGTTCACTGCCGGGTCGGCAGCTGTGTCTATTGCCGTTTTCAAACGCGTCTTGTCATACTTGACATAGATGCGGCAGCTTGCCCGCAGCTCGCTTCCTTCCACCTTGCCCAGAACAACAAAGTCGGTGGCAATGGTCAGCTTGTTCGGTGGCACTTCATCCCATACCACGCTTGCCTGCCCTCTTGTTTTGTCCGCATAGGTCACAGTCACTTTGGCAGGCAGAACTGGCATTACGTTTACCGTTGTATTGACTGAGACCGGCTCAATGGCTGTAATCGCTCCGTGATCGGCCGGAATCGGCTCTTCCCCGCCGGATTTGGCCGAAATGGCGCGCCATTCCTTAAGCCCGGTATAGGAGCCGCCTTGCTTCACCATTGTCAGCCGCAGCTTGTCGGTCGTAACCTCATTAAAGGTGACCTCGTTGAAGCTGTCCTTCTCCATCTTCTTCTCGCTCAGACCGCTGACAGGTACGAATTTACCTGCCGCGCTGTCCCAATATTCGAAGCTGTAGTCGGCAGGAACGATTACTCCGCCGCCATCATCGAAGAAATACAGCGAGCTTCCGGAGAGAGTCACCGGACGTTTCCACGAGTATTGTACCCAGTGGCTGCTGCCGGGACCGCCCCAGTTTCCATATTGGGTTTCAATATCCTTGTCGCCAAGACTATTTGATATAAGCGGGATATAACCGTCATTAATGGCGTACACATTCTCCCAAGCCGAAGTATACGAAGCGCTTGGCGTGGCGAGCAGAGCCGCATTTCTGTAGCGCAGGCTGTCTATGGCCGACCGCAGCTGGTCCGTCGTGGCCTGCACTTCCTCCAGGGTGTATTTGTCTTTGGCAAGCAGCGCCTTGGCCGCGGTCAGCGCAGTTTGCAGCCCCTGCCACGATTCAGGCGTAAAGTCGTTCTGATTCCGCACAAGTGGTCCCTGCTCCGAACTCCTATCCGCGAATTTCGCAATCATGTCGGACAATTCGGCGGTCGCTACAAACACGGTAACCGGTACATCAACTTTGGTAACCTGATCTCCGTCGCTGACGCTCAGCTCATATTTATATTCCCCTACCGTCTTGAACGTCGCTTTCAGGACAGCTTGATCCAGCACAGGCGCTTCGACATGGCCGTCACCGGAGACAAGCTTCCACTGATAGGTCAGCTTGCCGCTTGGCAGGCCGTCATCCTGAATGGTCGGTACAAGGGTCAGCGGAGCGTCCTGCTCCACCTTCACCGGCGTATCCAGCATCACCTTCGGCGCACGGTTGGCCGCAGGCGTAACCTGCAGATTATTGTTATAAATCTGAATTTCCTTGATGCCGGTTGCAAAACCTGAAGCATGGGTGAAATGAACGCGGATCGCTGCCGTATCCACCGCCTTGAACTCCACATTGTTGTAGTTGGAGGTTACATAATCCGGATAACGGAATTGCCCCTCCACCGGTTTCCAGGTCGTACCATCGGCATCCAGATATTCCACACCGAAGGTCTGCGGAGCGTCATAGCCATTAGGACGCCGGTCGTTGTAGAAGTAAACCTTCACGTTATCTACCTTATGAGTGCTGTCGAACTTGAAGGCCACTGTATCGGATGGATTCGGCGAGCCGCCGAACAAAGCCGTATTGGACGTATGATTAATGGAAGCAATCGTTGAACCGTCCGCCAGATTTTTCACATCTGATCCGCTCTTGATATAACTGGATTCAACAGTGGTTCCAGCCGCAAGCGCCAGATTCTCGCCGCTGTGCACAACGTCAACACCGGCCTTGTTGAACATATCAACCGCTTTTTCATTCCCGGCCAGGGAAGTCTCATCAGCTGCGGCCAGTTTGATAGCGCTGCCTTTTTGGAATAATACCTGTGTCTTCGAGTTATCGCCTACGGCGCCCGGAACATCACCCGAAGGTTTCTCCACTTTGCCTGTAGCTGTATCAAAAATGATATGCGACATTTCATTGGTGGTCATCACACGTTCGCCATTAATGAAGAGTGAATATCCGGCCGGAATACCTTTATAGTAAGGATTGCTGTCCGAATATTTTGCCGGGTCCTGCCAGACAATCGACAGGTTGGCATCATGATAACGCACATTGTCCACTGCGAAGTGGTCATATTTGACATTGATCGGCCACAGCTCGATTTTGTCATCCGTTCTCGGCTGCAGTCCGGCCATATCCTCCATGACCGTATAATTCATCATGCCCAGCGTATCGTGGTGAATCCATGCCCGTACCATTTTGCCGCTCGGGTTCGGCGGGTTATCCTTGGTCCAAGGGGTGCCGAAGAAATAATCCTCCAGCCAAAAGAACTCATTGGAATCCAGATGATCCGTATCGCCCGGATTCACTGTATGCAGCCATGCACCCCAGTCGAACAGTGTTTTATAGGTGTCACTGTTGATGTTGTTCACGGGGTAATAGCGCAGTGAAGCACGGATAGTATTGATATAATTGCCGAAGTTACACCAAGCGAACTGGTCGGTGCCGAAGGCATCCGTCTCGCCGTTCTTGAATGCATCCACCCGCTTCATAATGCTGTTCTGATCAGCAGTGAAGAACGGGAAGATCGGATAATAATCCGGATCAGCGTAATCGTACAGTTGGGTTAAATACTTGGACTCATATCCAGTCTCCCCTGCCTTTGGCACGACGCCGAAGTTGAACACGAACATGTTGTTGTCGCGCCACGGATCGAATACATCCTTGCTGCCTTCCACTTTTTTATGCAAAAAGCTGCCGTCTCCGTTGGTATCCGCTTTACCGTCGCCGTCAAAGTCCTTATTGTCATACCACATATTCGTCAAAATGGCCTGCTGGATCTTCCCGGCAATCCCCTTCATCTGCGCGGCCTTTGTCTTATCGCCAAGCTGCTCATACATTTGTTGTGCGGCTACTGCATTGGCATACTCTGTGGACGATCCGTCCAGACGGGCATAGTTGCCGCCGCCTTTCCAGTGCATCGAGACCGTATCGCCGTCGTTGCCGGTAATCGGCCCGTGGTTATAGTAGACCAGGTCCGGGTCCGTACCCTTGAAATGAGCCAATGTGCCGGTTACATCGTTCGCCGAGAAATCAGCGAATTTCTTCAACACCTTATCTCCGCCACCGTAGATTTTGTAGGCTTCCCAGCCTACCTGCGACGAGTTCTGCATCATATCCCAGGTCCAAATGTTGGGCCGGCCAGGATTGTTCTTATAGTTGGCATTCTCGGAATATTCGCCTTGGGCCAGCCATGTGCCGTAGGCATAAGATGGATCACGCAGCCATTTCAAATCCTGCAGCGCCCACGGCACGCTGACCGTGATGCCGTTGTTATAGCCGAGTACCCCCTCCATATTCATCGGGAACTGCCAGTCATTGCCGGGAATGTTGGCCTCCAGCAGATTATAGCGGTTGCTCCACCAGCGATAGTAAAGCACCTTCTTCACATTCTCGTCAGGAACATCAATGTACGGAATGTTTTGTGCCCACCACTCGTTGTACTGCTTAACCTGATCGGAGAAAGCCTTTTCATTATTAGCTGCCTTGAAGTCGGCATATTGCGTCTTGGAGGCAGGAATCTCATCTGCCAGCCAGCCCATGACGACCTTCTGGTCAACCGATCCACCGGCCGGAACGGTAATCTCTTTGACGAGATCGTTGCCCGCTGGACTCATGCCGTCTCCGCTTAAGTGAACATCGACATAGGACATTGCTTCCACATACTTTTCACCGGCCCGCCCGACCATGATCGGAGCGGCAACCCGATTGCCAATGAGTTCATCACCTTCCACCTTGGAGACAAATGGCGATTTGACCGTCATCGTTACCGTGACCGGCTGGCTTCCCTTATTGGTAAGCTTCAGCAGGGTAACGGCACTGTTGTAGGCAGAAATGAATTTACGCTGGTTGATTTCCAGCCCGCCGCTGGTATAGGTCTGATCCTCGTGGCTGGGATAATTATTGCGTTTGTCCTTGTCCTCCACCAGGCCGCCCGTCGACAGAGAGATGTTGTACATCGTATCCTTGTTGAGCGTATCCGCATAATGCACTGTGCCGACAAAACCAAGCTGCGAATTGTCCTGTGTCTTCATATACAGGGCGCTGCCGCGGCTGAACAGCATATTAGCGCTGCTGTCGTCACCGACATTATCGTCGGGAATGACGCCGCTATTAACCAACAGTGAATCGAGCCAGGGCAGGTCGGCATTGTCATTGGCGAACTTGGCAAAATCAAAGTCCTCAATTTTCTTCATCATCTGGCCGATAGTCGCCTGGCTGAAATCCACCGGCTGCTTGACGATCTGGTTGCCATCCTTCCACTTCGCCGGGCCGTAATCCGTGCCTACCCCTTTATGCACAAAATCCGTCGTATAGTTCGCCGATGCCGGCACAATGCCGGCATTCAGGGTAACGGCCGTACACAAGGCCGCTACCCAAATCTTTCGATTCCATTTCTTTGTTGCCATCTTTGTCTTGTCTCCTCTCTAACCTTTAATCCCCGTCAACGTAATACCTTCCACAAAATATTTGTTGCCGATCAGGAAAAACACCAGGCAGGGAGCTGTAACGACCAGAGCAAGCGCCATAACCTGTTCATAGTTCGGAATCCGCATCCCGTTGACGATGTAGAGACCCATCGGCAGGGTATAGTCGGCTTCCGTCTTTAAATAAATCATCGTATAGAAAAATTCATTCCAGCAGTTGATGAAGCTGAACAGTGCAACAACAATCATCGCCGGGCGAATCAGCGGCAGCATAATGCGGGAATAGATGCGGAAATGGCCCGCGCCGTCAATTTTGGCCGCCTCGCTTAATTCACCTGGAATGGTCATGAAGAATTGCCGCAACAGAAAGACAAAGTAAGCATTGCCGCCCGCGCAAAAAAAGGCGGGAATGATCAGCGCTGGCTTGCCAGCCAGTCCAAGCGAAGTGTACAGCGAGAATTGCGGCAGCAGGGTTACCGCACTCGGCAGCATCATGCTGCTGATGACGAGCACGAACCACATCCCGCGCAGCGGGAACTTCAGTTTGGCGAAGGCATAACCGGCAAAGCTTGTCGTAAGCACAGTGCCGATCACATAAGGAACGACAATGGACACCGAGTTCCAAAGCTGCCGCCAGAACTGAATGCGCTCCAGCCCCAGCTTGAAGTTATCCGCATTCAGCTGCTCCGGGAAGAACACAGGCGGACGGGCCAAGATCTCCGAATGGCTGACAAAAGCGCCGCGCAGCAGCCAGTACAGCGGAAAAGCGAAGATGACCCCGAGCAGGCAGGACAGCGTAATGAGCGCCAGATGAATGGCTTTGCTTCTGCTTTTTGCCCGCTTGATGCTGGAATATTTCATCGTTGCCGTTGCCGTCATAATCTCACCCTCTTTCTTTTGCCCATGGAATCGTCCCGTTTAAACGAGCCCTGAAAGTAGAACAATACGCCAGTAATAACCATCGTAATCAGGAAAACGATCCAGGCCTCGGCGGACGCCAGCCCGCGCATACCCACTTGGACAAAGGAGTGGTCATAGATCATAACGTTGATGAAATAGGTCATCCGGTCAGGCGCGCCGTTTCTCGACAGCACCACGCTCTGGGTATAAATCTGGATGGAGGTCATCATACACATGATCAACTGGAAGAACAGCACCGGCTTGATCGTCGGGTACGTTACCTTCAGGAATTTATGCCACGCATTGCCGCCGTCCATTTCGATGGCCTCCAGCAGTTCGCCGGGAACATCCTGCAATGTGGCGATGAAGACAACAATCGTCCCGCCGCAGGTCCACAGGCTCATGATGAACAAGGTCTCAAATATCCGGATCGGGTCCGTCAGAAATTCTACTGGCGCTATTCCCAGCTGCAGCAAAAGCCAGTTGACAAGTCCGCCTTTGGCCTGATTTTGCAGCAGCATTTGCCACACAATCGTAGTCGCCAGCATCGGTACAACGGACGGCAGAAAGAAGATGGCCCGCAGCATATTTCTGCCGATAAACTTGCGGTTCAGCAACAGTGCAACGATCAGGCAAAAGAAGATCACAAGCGCCACATTGACGAAAGCGTAGATCAAGGTTACCGTTATTGATTTTTTGAACTCGGAGCTGGGATTGTTGAATATATACCTGTAGTTATCCAACCCGATCCAGTCCATTACCTGACTTCCGCTCAAAATCGTAATTTTATGAAAACTGTAAAATAAGCTGGCCAGCATCGGGTAGAGCGTCAGCACCAAAAATCCGATAATGGCGGGCGCTGCAAATAAATATCCGGCAACCGCCTCCTTGGTGGCGCCTTTGGCGTGTTTCTTGACATAGACGGGTGCCACACCGGTTTTGCTCTCTGGGTTCATAAGCACAGCCCTCTTTTCAAATAAAAGCTTTATACTTTTGGATTAGTGATGTCAGTTCTAGGACACTTTACCGCTTTCCCACAGCTTCTTAATCACCGGCATGATCGAATCATAAATTTCCTTAACGGTCTTCTTGCCGGACAATGCTTGGTCGATTGATTTCTCATACTCCGTATTCATCTTCAGGTAAGCCGGAACATAATAAGCAGGCCATTGCACGATGGCATCCTTAGTGGTGGAGTAGCTGAGAATTGTTTCTTTGGCACTTTCCGGAAGATCGCCGGTCCACTTGTCCACCAAGGCGGGGTCCGTATACCAGTCTGCCTGATTCGGCAGCCATGCACCGCTCTTCAGCAGCTCCAGACTGTTCTCAGGGTTAACCATGTAGGCGTAGAATTTTTTGGCTTCTTCGATATGTTTGGAGGTGTTGTACACAACCAGCGGAGCGCCAGCGTTCATTGTTACTGCCTTCTCCATTTTTGGCAGCACGCCAACCCCGATGTCTTCGTTGCCTTTGATGTTGGCCAAATCCCAGGAACCGCTGATCGCCATAGCATATCCGCCACTGAGCGCGTCCACAGCGGAACCAATTCCTGTGCTCCAAGTGTAAGTGAATGGGGAAGCTACCTTATCCTTGTTGACCAGATCGGCCAGCTTTTGAATGCCCTCTGCGCTCTTCGGTGAATCCCATTGGAACTCCTTACCGTCTGGTGATACAATACCGCCGCCGTTCGCATTGGCTGCCCAGAAATGGTGGAATTCACGGCCGGCAGTAAAGCCCAGACCATAATTCTCGGTAAGTGAAGCATCGAACCCGGCATCTGCAGCCGTCTTGCCCTTCGAATCCTTAGTAAGCTTCTTAGCGTTGGCTACAAAAGTATCCCAATCCCAGGCGTCTTCTACTTTGGTAGGAGGATAAGAAACACCGGCTTCGTCAAATTTCGATTTGCTGTAGAACAGCAGCTCCATTTGGTTAGAGAGTCCCACACCGATTACCTTTTGTTCCGGGGAATGGATAGTAATGGCCGGGAGCTTCTCGGGGATACTTCCGTCTTTCAGCAGATCGGAGATATCCGCCAGAATGCCCATTTCATTGTACTTTTGAATGTCGCCTTCACCCATGTAGCTGATGTCCGGCAGCTCGCCGGATTGCAGCCGGGTCTGGATAAAGGTGTCGAAGGTGCCGTCCGCCGGCAATACCTGCGCGTTGATTTTGACGCCGGTATCGGCCGTATATTTCTCTGCGGCTGCTTCAACCAGCTTCTTTTGCACATCATCCCCCCAATACAACAGTTCCAGAGTAACGTCCTTCGCGGATACATCCTTTTTGTCCGCCGCTGCTTCAGATGCCTTCGGTGCCTCGGTTGCCGCATTTTTGGCATTGCCTGAGTTGTTCGAATTGCCCGAACAGCCCGCCAGCGCGGAGAACGCCATCGTTAGTGCAAGAGACAGAACCAGATTACGTTTGCCAAACTTCATGTTTGTTTCCTCCCTTATGTCAAAGCTATTTATTTCAAGCCAAACGGGTTTAATCGTTTAACTTAAAAGCTACATAAATTTGCATAACCGGATGTTCCCCCGGCCCATAGCGGCGTCGGGATTCAAGCAGCGGATCAATTTACAGGCAGGGACTGAACTGTCCGTCCCGAAGCCGGACTCTGGGCTGCAGCGTACCTTGAGGAGCGCGGAATTCCAGCATGTCTTCAAGCAGCAGGAATCTTGACGGATATGCAGCATAGCTTGTCACAATCCAGCCGTCCTCCTCTTCGGTAAGGAATCCGTTGACGCAGCGCATCTGACCGCTGTTGTCCCGGTACAGGTAAGCCGTCGTCCCGAAGCCGAGCAGATAGGCGACCAGTTCCTCGCCCATATCCCAATCATCCCCGGACACACCGGAGAACAGCGAGGCGAATAGTGGATCGCTTGCGCCCACGAACACCGATTGTCCGAACCGGTTCCGTGACAGCTCCGGCATATTCAGATTCGGCGCGGCCACGCTGTAGGTCGAGGCCGCTTCGCCGGGCTCCAGACGGCGCGGTGTGGAGCGTACGTTCCAGTCATAGCAGTTGAACACCGCCATCGTGGAGCGGTAAGCCGCTTCCAGATATTCGGGGTTGCCCAAATGCTCATAAGCAACCAGCGCCGACGCGGCCACAAGTCCGCCCCATAAGGAGTGGATCATGGGAGACAACGCTTCCCACCAGCGATCCGGATTTTGCAGCCGGTAATCATTGCTGAATCCGATGTTAGCCAGAATAAGCTGTCCGTAACGCGCTGCTTCGCCGGGAATGCCAAGACGGCACAGGGTTTCACAGGTTGGGCCGAAGCCCGCGTTATCGTAGAAATGCTCTGTAATCGCCCCGCCGTATTGCCGCACGCCGATCTCCATGCTGCGGCCAAATCGCTCCCATAGCTTCAGCAGCCGCTCGTGCCATTCGAATAATCCCTCACCCTCCAGATCCTGCAGCAGCTCCTGTATGTAGAGAATAAAAACACCGTTCAGACTTGACTCGTCCTTCTCCCGCTGGCCGGGATGGCAATCCGGGTCCAGCCGCATGCACATGACCTCGGCAGCCCACCCCAAGTATACCCGCGGCGGATTCAGCTTCAGCAGCCCGCCATCCATCCGCGACAGCAGATAGAAGACGTGGCCGATGTAGTCGAAGTCGTAGATGCGGTAGAAGTCTCCGTATAAAGGACGCGGCCTGGAAAAATCACCGTCTATGAACCAATGTGACTTCATATCCAGCACCGCAGCAGCCTCAGCCTTGGCTACCTGCTCCGGCACGGGTGTGGTCATGCTGTTGTTCATCAGCAGAAACGCCAGCTTGCCCAGCGATTCCCCCTGATTAGACAGCGGCCGGAAGGCATGGGGCCGTTCCACCGTCTCTTCACCCTCATAGCTCCTCGCGGACAGCCACTCCGCCCGCCTCTTGAGCAGGGTGCTGACCGGCTCCAGCACATTCCAGACCAGGACATCGCGGCGTCCATCCTCAAGCCTCAGCTCCAGCTTGTGCTCTCCCGGCTCGCTCCGGTGAAGAGACAATGTATACCCGCTGCCTCCGCCGTTCTGCCCGGCCCCGGTCAGCGGCTGCGGCTGCGCCTGCGCCGTAACATCCTCCTCGCGGATGACATCAGAGCCTCCCGGCGCACTGTATAGGCGCAGTTCGCGCAAAGCCTGACCATCCGGCAGGTTGAACGAAGCCTGGAATACCCCGTCCCTCGGCAGCACAGGTGTATAGCTCCAGCGCGGATGCCCAAGGACTTCACCCCGGCGGTAAAATTCCTCCATATCCTGAAACGGAAGAAAGACATATTCCCACAATTTCGATTGTTCTGGCTCAAGCTTCAATGTTTGGTAAGCGCTACCATAAATCCAATCAGCGGCTGCCGATTCACTCATGGAAGCCCCGTCCTCGACCAGTGACAACTGATGGTAGAGCAGGCCGTCCAGCGAAGGCGAAATCTGCTCAAGAAAGCGGTTGCTATACCGGCAATAGGAACCTGTCGCCACCGTTCTGCCTTCCAAGCTGTATACACCCAGATGTGGCCCTTCATTGCTGCGCCGGACGGCAGCGAATTTGGCGAAATCTCCGCCAAGATGAGTGAACACGGCGCAGGATTCCCGCATATTGCGCAGCACATTCTCGTCGCGGTACATTACATAAGCCAGTGAAAACCAGACATGCAGCCCGTTGATGCTGGCAGGCTTGTCCGAAGGATTCGACAATTGGACTGCCCACCGTAACTGTTCACCTTCCAAAGTATACACCAACGTAATCACAACAGGGGAGACAGTAAATTCTACAGTTGCCTGACATGGGCCCTCTTGTATAATTTTCGGAGTGAGGTCAGCGCTGCGCAAGGTTTGCCCGTTCAGCCGCATCGTCCATTCTCCGAACAGCTTATCATCGTCATCTTTATATCCGGCCTGCTGCAAATAGCCGGGGTCTATCACCCAATTCATCTCATGAGGATCGTTTCGCATGACGAGAGCCTCCATCGCCCCGCGCCCGCTAAGTTCAATTCTGTATTTCTCATTGCTCAGTATAGTCATCAGCCATCACCTCTTTCACATCCTGCCGCCAAGTTAAACGTTTAAATTAGCGGGAAAATAAGTGATGTGGAACATCACTCCTGTTTCTGTTCCACATCACTGTGCCATACTCCCACCGAATCGCGCTCGATCAAGCGGCATTCCGGCATTACGAGCGTCTGTACCTTGTTTCCGTTAATTAAATGATAGAGCGCTTCAATGGCCTGATATCCCATCTCATGCAGCGGCAATCCCATCGTTGTTATGCGCGGCCTCAGGTAATCACTGAATTCCCGGTCATCAAAGCCGATTACCGACAACTCTCCCGGAATACTGACTCCGCACTCATCCGCCGCCTGCAGTACACCGACAACCATCACATCGTTCATCGACAGGATAGCCGTTGGGGGCTCCGGCAGCGCAAGCAGTTCAGCTGTCAATCGATAACCGGATTCCCGTTCCCAATCCCCCATCTTGATCAGCAAAGGATCAAAGGGCAGCTCGAAATCGGTAACCGCTTTGTAGTAGCCTTTCAGCCGCTGTCTGGATGGAATGGAATCCATCAGACCACTGATAATCGCGATTCGGCTGTGTCCTTTACGGACCAGATACGACATCGCTTCATAGGAAGCCTGCTCATCATTATATTGGATTGATATATCGTTCTGTGTATAACCGTAAGTATATACAATGGGTATGCCTTCGGCATCGATAAGGCCTGTCAAATCACGGGTATGTACACCGATATAAATGATTCCATCCACTTGCTTGCTGAGCAGCTCGGACACGGCGTTGGCAGCATATTTGCGGTAAGCTTCCGTATCGCCGAAATTGCGGCCAATCCGCTTATCCAGTCGAAGGTTGACAAGCAATATATGCAGGTCGTGCCGGTCCCCGAAGTCATTGATACCATCGATAATATCGGGGGCGTTGAATACGGTCACATCTTCTGCGATTACGCCAATCGTATTCGTCCGGTTGCGTTTGAGGCTCTTTGCAATATCATTCGGTTTGTAGTTCAGCTCTTCTATGGCTTCTGTCACCCGTTTGTGCGTTTCAGGACGGACATTACGGGTGCCGTTAAGTACATAGGAGACGGTAGCAATTGAAACATTGGCCTTGAGAGCTATGTCTTTAATGCTGGTTTTCCTCATGGGATTCTCCTGTCTAAGCATCCGAACCAAAGTCCATTAGCCGTTTAAACGTTTAGATTTATAAGTGACAAGTAAAACTTACCACATTATATTTCTTTCTGCAAGCACTTACATCGCAATTTTCCCGAAATTATTTACAGTCATATCCGCTCCTTTTCCAACATTCTGATTAAAACGCAAAAGACCCACAAGAAGGTCACTTTTTTCAAAGTGTCTTTCTTGTGGGTCACAGTTAATCAGTGCAATCCTGTTTCTTCCTGCAGCTTCACTACAGCCACCCACGGACAGTATCGGTCAGCCTCCAGGAGGCTAAATAGTCTACCTTATATTTATTTCCGGCGCTGCTTCATCATCCGGTTATACATCACCAGCGCGGCAATGATCATGCCGATCATGGCGACACTGCTTGCTGAATTAGCCGACATGCCGAACATGAGGCACACGCTGTTCACTAATGTTCTCGTAAGCAGCGCAACCAAAATCAGCATCAATGGACGCCAAATATTATACCCTCTCATCCCCTCAACACTCCCACTCTAGTAATCAAGCTATTAGTAGCTATTATAGCACAAGAAGGAATGCGCATACATTTTCGCCCGGAGAGCACTGCCGGACGGCAACTGCTCCCTACTAATTCTTATCCATTCTTTCTTTTCAAACATTCCAGAAGCTCAACCTTCATACTCTGTATAGCATCTTCTTTGGGCATCCGCAACACACGGGTTAACCGGACCATATCTTTTTCAAAAAATTTCAATAATGCCAGTGTGGCCGATTCATCATTATCCTTCTGAAGACGTTCAAGTAAACCTAGGAATTCATCTTCCGACTTAATTCCTGAATCATTTTCTTCCTCCATTTGTTCACCGCCTGTTGAGATATGTTCAATTGCCGGGCGACCTCAGCCTCTGTTTGATCTCCTAGATAGATTGCGCAAATGACCTTCTTTCCCACTTCTGACGTTAGTCCATTTAAATAGTGCTGCACTAGTAACCTGTTGTCAGCTTGTTCAGAAAATGAAGGAGTACGGGGCTCCGGGCTGGATGCGAGAGGGACTTCACGCTTAAAGTCCCTCTTGGCACGATACTGCATACGCCAAGCAATCCGGTAGAGCTCATGACGATAGTATTCTATTGCACTCACTTTTAATGCCTCCCTTGTATTTCTATATACCTATAATGTAGGGAGTTATTAATTTCCATTCTACAACCAATATAGGAACTTATGTTCCTATTATTATATACATAAGGCAATCTTTTGTACATTGCTAGTCAAAATTCCAGTCCAAGCAAGTAATGTGCCCGCCTGATTTTGACAAGAACATGTGTTCGGTATATAATTTCCTGTATAGGAGGGATTCTGTGTGGATATGATGGAGAAACTTGAAATTTTAACGGCTTCGGCCAAATATGATGTGGCCTGCACCTCCAGCGGCTCCGATCGTAAAGGCCAGCCCGGTGGCATGGGTAATGCCGTCAGCATGGGCATCTGCCACAGCTTCGCAGCAGATGGCCGCTGCATTTCACTACTTAAGGTGCTGATGACCAACGGGTGCGTATATGACTGCGCGTACTGCGTGAACCGTAAATCGAACCCCACACGCCGGGCCGCACTCTCGCCGGAGGAGCTCGCAGACCTGACCATGCAGTTCTACCGCCGTAATTACATAGAAGGCTTATTTCTCAGCTCCGGCATTATGCGGAGTCCCGATTATACAACCGAGCAAATGATTACTGCTCTTGATCTGCTAAGGAACACCTACCAGTTCAGAGGATATATCCATGTAAAGGCCATTCCCGGCGCAGACGAGGTGCTGCTGTCCCGACTTGGCCTGCTGGCCGACCGCATGAGCGTCAATATCGAGCTTCCTTCTCAAGAAAGCCTGGGCCTGCTGGCTCCCGACAAGAGCAAGGCCTCCATTCTGAAGCCTATGTCCCTGATCAAAGAAAAGATTAACGAGAACCGCTCCGATCTCGTCAAATATAACCATGCCCCCCGCTTTGCTCCCGCCGGACAGAGCACCCAGATGATTATCGGAGCTACGCCCGATACCGATTTCCGTATACTGACCCTCACCGAAGGTTTGTACCGGAAATACGCGTTGAAACGCGTTTTTTTCTCTGCCTACACCCCCGTAGTGGAACATTCACTCCTGCCGGCTCTAGATACCAAACCACCGCTGCTGCGGGAGCACCGCCTCTACCAGGCCGACTGGCTGCTGCGTTTCTACGGATTTCAGGCCCATGAATTGCTGGATGAAGCGGTACCCAACTTCAATCCGCTGCTGGATCCGAAATGTAGCTGGGCGGTGAATCACCGGGAAGAGTTCCCGGTTGAGATCAACCGTGCCCCGTATGAGCAGCTGCTGCGGGTGCCAGGGATCGGGGTAAGGAGTGCTCAGCGGATTGTTAAGGCACGACGGGCCGGAACCCTGGACTTTGCAGCCCTCAAGAAGCTTGGTGTGGTTCTTAAACGCGCACAATTTTTCATTACCTGTAAGGGGAAAATGCTGGAGGGATTAAAGGTGGGCGAGCATACCCTGCTTCGCTCACTCATGTCCGGGCAGGAGCTTGCCAGGATCGAGCCGCCGCAGTACGAGCAGCTCACTCTGTTCGACGATTCCTATCTGGCTGCCTTACCGGCAGCGGGAGCGGCAGTCCCGACAGCAGGTTCGGCTGCGCTGAAGGGAGGCGAATGGCCCTGATGTTTAAGGCAGCCGCTTTGGCCTATACCTACGATGGCAGCTTTGAAGGCCTGCTGTGCTGTGTGTTCGAGAGCTATCAATGGAAGGAGACACCGCTCGCTATACATTCGGACGAAGAAGAACAAGGCCTGCTGCTGGAATCCAAATGGATTGACACGGACAGTAGCAGAGCAGAACGGGTACTGAAGTCAATCCCGTTACGCATCTGCACCGAGGCAGAGGAGTGGGTTCGTCATGGATTCTGGTCATGCACACCGGACAAGGAGATGCTGCTGCTCAATTTTCTGTACCTGGGCTTCACTCATGGCCGCAAGGTAATGGACATGCTTGCGGATGATACGGTGAACGCTCTGCAAAAGGCGGTTCAGCAGCTCCAGCGGGAAGCTCACTTGTACCTGGGGTTTGTGCGCTTTTCCGTATATGGTCCGGTTATGGCAGCGGTCATTGAGCCCAAAGGCTTCGTGCTGCCTGTTATTCAGGATCATTTCTGTGACCGATTCTACGGAGAGAGCTTCATGATCTACGACAAAACCCACCGCACGGCCCTTATCCACCAGCCTGGACAGCAAGCCATTATTCCCCTTGATGAATGGGTACCACCTGCACCGGATGCAGCTGAGGAAGAATACCGCCGCCTCTGGCAAGGATTCTACAACGCTATCGGCATCCGTGAGCGCAAGAACGACCGCCTGCGCTCCTCGCTAATGCCCAAACGGTACTGGAAGCACCTCACAGAGATGAATGGCGGCAGCACCGCTATGGCCGAGAGCAAGCCGAAGCTCGAAGAGGGCTCACCCCTATTGGAGCATGGGAAGTCGAAATTCAAAAGCTCTGTTTATAGAGCGCGCAAAAGGGATGCCCCTTAGCCATTTTCATGACCTTCAGGACATCCCCTATAGTAGTACTTATGCTATTAGTTCAGAGCCTTCCATACCCAGTTCTCTACTTCCGGCAGGTCGATACCTTCTTCACGGATATATTGGTTATGCTTCTTGACCATAGCATCCATTTCGTCCGCGATAGCCTGATATTTACCAGCATCCGGCAGGCTCAGTACAGCTTCCTTCGTCAGGTCGAACCGGTCCATCTGATTCAGTACACGCATATCAAATGGGGTGGTAATGTCGCCGTTCTCCCGGTAGCCATGTACATGCAGGTTATGGTTGTGACGGTCGAAGAACAGATCTTTGATCAGACCTTCATAGCCATGGAATGCGAAAATGACCGGTTTGTCTTTTGTGAAAAATTGATCAAACTCAGCGTCAGATAAACCACGAGGGTCCAGCTTCTGACTTCTCAGCTTCAACAGATCCACCACGTTGATATAGCGGATTTTCAGATCAGGCAATTTCTCATGCAGAATGGAGATGGCTGCCAAGCTCTCCATAGTAGGCTCTGTACCGGACGAAGCAATAACCACATCCGGCTCTCCACCCTTGTCCGTGCTAGCCCAGTCAATGATCTTGAGTCCTTTATCCACCAATTCCTGCGCCTCATCAGCCGAGAACCATTGCGGACGCGGATGTTTGGATGACACAATTAGGTTAATCTTTTGACGGTCGTTCAAGATGGTGTCAAAAACAGCCAGCAAGGAGTTGGCATCAGCAGGCAGATACTCACGGATAAATTCCGGTTTCTTGTCTGCCAAGTGACCGAGCAATCCTGGGTCCTGGTGAGTGTAGCCATTATGGTCCTGCTGGAACACTGTTGAGGTTGCAATGACATTCAAGGACGGAATATCTGTACGCCAGCTTTGATCTGTCGCTTTGCGCAGCCATTTGAAGTGCTGGGTGATCATCGAGTCTACTACACGCAGGAAAGCTTCATAGCTTGCGAAGAATCCGTGACGTCCAGTTAATACGTAACCTTCCAGGAATCCTTCTGCCTGGTGCTCGGACAATTGCGAATCAATTACACGGCCATATGGCGCCAGGAATTCATCTTGCGGTTCTTTGATGGAATCCATCCATTGGCGTTTGGTCACTTCGAATACAGGACCCAGGCGGTTCGACATGGTTTCATCCGGTCCAAAAATTCTGAAGTTGCGGTTCTCTTCATTGAGTGTAACCACTTCCTTCAGATATTTGCCCAGAACGGCCATATCTTGTGCAATCACTTGACCCGGAACGGAATTATCCAGCGCATAGTTGCGGAAGTTCGGCTTGTGCAGGTCTTTGATCAGTTTGCCGGCGTTAGTTACAGGGTTCATCCCCATACGTCTGTCGCCAGTAGGCAGAATTTCTGCGAGGTCCGCATTCAAACGGCCATTCTCGTCGAACAATTCTTCAGGTCTATAGCTGTTCAGCCATTCAAGCAACGCCGGAGCGTGCTTCATGTTCTTTTGATCCACCGGAATCGGAACCTGGTGGGCACGGAAAGAGCCTTCATTCGGCACCTTATCCCATTCTTTAGGACCGGTCCAGCCTTTAGGCGTACGGAACACAAGCATCGGCCATACAGGACGGGTGGTGTCATTGTTCTCACGTGCATTCTTTTGAATCGCTTCAATCTTCTCAATAATAGTATCCAGAACCTTCGCCATTTCCGGATGCATCAGATCTGGATTTTCACCTTCTACAAAGAACGGTTCCCAACCCATACCTGCAAAATAATTGGTTAACTCCTCTTTGGACATACGGGACAGAATGGTCGGATTGCTGATCTTGAAGCCGTTCAAGTGCAGAATCGGCAGAACCGCACCATCTGTAATCGGATTGATGAACCGGTTGGAGAGCCAGGAAGCAGCCAGTGGTCCGGTTTCAGCCTCACCATCGCCCACAACTACTGCAGAGATCAGATCCGGGTAATCCAGAATGGCACCCACGCTGTGGGACAGGGAATAACCAAGTTCTCCGCCTTCATGAATCGATCCTGGAGTTTCCGGAGCCGCATGTGAAGCCACACCGCCAGGGAAAGAGAATTGTTTGAACAATTTTTTGAGGCCAGGAATATCCTGGGTAATTTCCGGGTAGATCTCTGTGTAGCTTCCATCCAGATAAGAGTTGGATACCATAACCTGGCCGCCATGGCCTGGACCTTCAACATAGAACATATTCAAATCATATTTGGAAATGACACGGTTCAGATGCGCATAAATAAAGTTCTGGCCAGGGATCGTACCCCAGTGTCCAATAGGTTTAACTTTGACATCCGCGTCCTTCAATGGTTCTCTTAACAACGGATTATCCTTCAAATAGAGCTGTCCTACCGATATGTAGTTGGTTGCACGCCAGTAAGCATCAAGTTTTGCTAAATACGTTTTAGATGAAAAATCCACGGGTAAAGTTGACAATCCCATTTCAATCCACTCCCATTCCTTTTTTCTATTTCCTGAACATAATTATTTCTACAATTACATCATACCGCCGCGTTTATAAAATTCAATCATTTTGATAATTGATACGGTCCAATTTTGTGAAATTTTGAACATAGTATGAATAACGGAGCAAATCACTTACAAAAAAATCTTTATTTTTATAAATATGTAACTATATGTATCATTGTATGCATGCCTGAAAACACAAAAAAGACCAGGGAATATTCCCCGGCCTGATCATAAGATACGTTATTGTACAGATACGAACGTGTTGAATTTGAGATATTTGTAGTGGAAGCGCATATGAGAGAACTCGAAGGGAGTACCATTATCCAGGAAGAAAATCCCCTCCATAATCCCTACTGGCTCATTCTCCTGCAGATGGAGCAGTTCTTGGTCATTAGCACCCGAAGGCTCAGCAAAAATAGACAAAAACGACTTGGTCACCGCCAGATTCCGCGATTCCTCCAGGTAATGAAAGATCGATCCTTCGATAATCGTCTGGTCCAGATTCTGGACAATCTTGATCGGAATGTAGCCCGTCTCAATCATGAACGGCTCGTCATCGAATAAGCGTAAGCGCACGATTTTGTATACAAAATCATGGGGCTGCAGGAACAAATCCCGCTGCAGCTCTTCCGTAGGCCGGATCACCTCGAAATCCAACACTTTCACCTTAGGCTTTTTGCCATGCATCTGAAAGTTGTCCGTAACCCCCAGATTGGAGCCCTCATAATTAAAGATCGATTCATTTTTTATGTATAATGGGTTGATAAAGGTGCCTGAACCCCGTTTTTTGAAAATAATTCCCGAGTTCTCCATCTTCATCAGTGCACGTTTGATGGAACTGCGGCTTACCTGGTAGGTTTCGCTAAGACTGCGCTCATCCGGTAGTCTCATATCGGCAAACTGTCCCGCAAAAATCTTCATTTTGAGGTCGTCAATAATTTGCTTATAGACAAATTGGGTCATGGGGTACTCCTTCTTCAGAACTGTAAAGAGCTAAATTTTCAATATTAAATATAACATAATTGTGAGAGGGATTATACAAAGTATTGTGGATAGGGGCGGGCTGCCTATTTTGCAGCATACATAAGATAAACCCGCTCAATGAGCGGGTTCAAATGTGGAGTCAGGGAGTCGGACCCCTCTCTTAAGAAAATGGCATATAGCATGTCTTGCTGGCCGGGTCTAAGGCTAAAAATCCATCCAGAAAAATTGAGACACCGCAAGTATAAGCCCAATTATATTTACAACGATGAAAAACCACTTTTTAGCCCTGCGGCTCGCGGAGTACCCCTCTACAAACAAAGTCCAAACCAAAATCCCGTTCAACACGACCATAATAATGAGAGCCAACCACCAATTCGCCGCCACTTTGATCTCGTCCTCTCCTGACTTTACTTTCCAATTATCTTTCAAATTACTGAATGACCTCTTTTTTGTCAAGCCTTTTGCATAGCTATTCGATCATGCTTTTTGTGGCCTGATACATATTTGCTGTGTACTCATCCACTTCATCCCGGGACATGCGCAGCCGGTCCACAGAAGTCCCGTATCCGATTTCCTGCTTCCCCTCCTCCAAGCCTTTAAAGATTCCGTCTGTAAAAGCACCCAAGGGTTCTCCATGTATATGCAGTCCTGCACCGCCCAGTTCCGTATTCACTGCCGGAGGAGCCACCTCAATGACTTCAACAGACGTATCGGACAGCTGATGTCGCAGGCTCATCGTAAACGAATGAAGCGCCGCTTTGGTTGCAGAATAGATGGGAGCGATGGCAAACGGCGTAAAGGCCAGCCCGGAGGTCACATTAATGATCGCGCCCTTTTCTTTTCCTGCAAAAAATGGAGCAAACAGCATAGAGAGGTGGAACGCCGCTTCCATATTTGTTGTGATCTCCTGATTGAAGTAACTCCAGTTGTGTTTGGCATCCGCTTGCAGTACATTGAACCGTTGTTGAGTCCCTGCATTGTTCACGAGCACATTGACTTCCGGATAGTTTCCGCTGACCCAATCAAACAAGGCTATGCGCTCGGACTCCACATTCAAGTCACATACGCGGGTAATCAGGCCTGGGAGTTGTTCTTGCGCATTTCGAAGTGCATCTTCACGCCGCCCACAGACAATCACTTGATTCCCGGCCTGTATAAAACGCTCTGCAAAAGCCAGCCCGATTCCGGCACTTCCGCCAGTAATAAGTATGGTGTTACCTGTCAGCTTCATGGCTGTTCCTCTTTTCTATGATCTATTTGTGCTGCAAACGCTCTGTATACCGGTTAATCTTCACATCAATGCCCTGCAAGGCATCTGTCATAGATGCTATCTCATCCAGCACTGCCCGCTTATGCTTCGTCATCATCTCCAGCCGTAGCTCCGTGGTGCTCTCCCCTTCAATGACCCAAGCTATATATTGCCTGATCTCGTGTATGGGCATGTGTGTCTGCTTCAAGCGAAGCACCGTCTCAAGCAGCGCCATCTGCATTTCTGAAAATAACCGCCTGCCGGCAGCATCACGCTCCATCAGCGGCAACAAGCCTTGCTTCTCGTAATACCTTAACGTGGATTCCGGAATATGATAGGTGGCCGCAGCCTCGCCAATCGTTACATATTTCATCTTGAAGGCCTCCAAACTGATCTTTCCATGTCGACAGCATTAGCATACGACTTAAATCATGGTTTAAGTCAATAGGAAAATAAAATTACCAGACGAAAAAGACACCTTGATGGGTGTCTTTGAGGGGAAAGCTTATGTATGAACGCTTTTTCGGAAATTCTTAAAGATCCGGCTTCGCTACACTTAATCCTCAACTAGGACTTCTATCATCATCGCCGCCCCAGTCTTGAAGCCACATACAAACGAAGCCGTCATCTCCATTCCCTGAGCCTGAGAATACAGTTCCAATAAAGACTCCAGCTCCTCGAAATCACCATCGGACAGCTTCTGCTTCCAAGCTTCCAGGGACTCGGTGATTTGCCTATTAATCGGGCGGTAATTAGGGTCTTTGGAGATAATGTTCTCGTTAGGGAATAAGCTGCCGTGGTATAGGGATTCGAGAATGCTTGGCATGGGGGCCTCCTTTGAAAGATTTAATCCTCTGAGGATATGAACAAGCGTAGCATATTTGCTAATTATACGTGGTACGCTTAGGCGTAAAGATTAAATCGGAAAACTATTATTTTGTACGAAGTAGATAACCTAAACCATCGCAAGCCCCTACGGGATCTTTGCAGCTTTTTTATAAAACGGTACCCCGTCAAGCCTAATTCGAGCCATATAGGGCATCTGACTAGACCAGGCTAAAGTCCCTGAATATATTGTTATTATTTATCCGATTCGAGGGCTTTCATTGAATGGTGGGGGGAGATCACACTGGGTATCCGTTACAGCATCATCATTCCAACCTATAATCGACACCAGCAGTTGTTGCTCACACTCGCTTCATTTGAAACACAGACCTATCCGAAGCAGCATTTTGAAGTAATTGTGGCTGATGACGGCTCTACAGATGGAACGAAGGAAATGGTCGAAGGCTTCCAAGCTTCCTATCAGCTTAATTATGTATCTCATCCGGAACAACGCGGCCGATCTGCTATTAGAAATTTGGGGCTGCAGCATGCGAAAGGGCTGTATATCATTTTCTGCGATGCTGACTTTTTGGTGTTGCCTGAATTCATCAGCACTGTGCGCCGCTATCACCGTAAATATCCCAAAGCCGTGCTTTCTGGTATCCCCCATTCGTGGGACGATGCTTATACCCATTACTACCCTGACTTTTCTCCGGAAGAAAAAGAACAGTTTCGCAATACAGTCTCACCAACCAGCTTATGGAATCCCGAATTTGAGATAGCAGCTGACATTATCCCGCTAATCACTCAGGAAGATATCCTTCACCACACGGAGGCTTTGTCAAAAGTTGTTTTCACCACAAAGGTTCCACCCGATACGAGACAGCAATTTGCCAAAACGGATATAGCTCCATGGATGTTGCTCGTCACTCGTTGCGTGGCCATACGGCGCAGCCAGTTGATTCGTATCGGAGGTTTTAATGAACAGTTTGTGCTCTATGGGCTTGAAGACTGGGACCTTGGCTATAGGCTGCATCGGTTGAAAATCCGTTTTCGCAGCATCAAGGAGGTTATTGGATATCATCAGGAGCACCCAACCCACTTGCGAGGAAATGTTTTTAATACGGATAATCTGAGGATCATGTATAAACAATACGGCTTCAATGACTCCTCTTTAAATTTATTCGCCCTCGTACCTCCATCTGAGGATTTAGAGAAATACAAGGAGACGCTGCGTATCTTACGCAGGGGATTCCGCTCTAAGCTAACACGCTCCTCAGCAGTCATGTTGAGAAGAACACTAAGGATTGCGGCAAAGAAATTCTATTATCAAAACAATCCCCTAAAGCGCCAAAGGTCATTACGCAGGATAGAAAAGAAAGCAAGAGGCCGAAAAAGCCAAGTCGCCCATGTTCTACGGGAAATGCTGGTAAAAACTCAAAAGCTGGGACAGTGACATTGGCTCTTTTTCAAGGTGCAAGCGATACGAATCTGACGATTCTCTTCAGCTCCAAGCCATTCTGTTGCCTAGATTAAAACACAAATGACCCACAAGAGGGTCACTTTTTTTCTGCAAAGTGTCCATCTTATGGGTCACAGTTCACGTTTGTTTGGTGCAACCCCTATTCTGAAAAAAAAATCAGGTTTGGGTACTTAAGCCCTTAGTTACTGAAGATTGAAGTAAAAGAATGAATTTTCATAATCATCATTATAGTCATTGAGCTGAATGGCCAGATAGTTCGTCAACCCTTTAGTTACAGGCACAATTACAAGACCTTCTGCAGTGTAGCTGTAACTTTCACCCAGTTTAAGCTTTTTTAAATCAGTTGCGTCATCAATAGCATCATCCAAAGAGCCAGTGAAACCATAATCTGTAACACCGATAATACTGTTTCCGTCTGAAGTTTTAGAACCCCACAGGCGTGGTACAAAATCAACCCCGACATAAAGTTCTTCATTTTTATTATCAGAGATATACTTTCCGTTATTCAAAACGATCTTCACCTTAGCCAATTTGTACTCAACCAAAGCATTTGCTTCTGGTTCTCTGAAACCAAGTGCTGCAATTTCACTTCTTGAGATTGATTTTACTGAGCTTACAGAAACAGTATAGTTTGCAGTGTAAGAATGACCATCATAATTGTAAGGGTCATTAAATGAAACCGACTTACCAATTGGAATTGCAGAACTAAAAGATTTACCACTGTTAGTCGAAGCCGTCGTGGTGGATTGACTTGGTGTGGTTGTAGGACTCGGTGCGGTTGTAGGAGCCGGTGTGTTTGCAGGAGCCTGGGTAGCAGGTTGTTGTGGAGTCGATGCCGTATTAGTGTCATTGTAAGGAATCCCGCTATCACCTGAACCATCAATAGAAATAGTTAAAGAGGGAGCGTCAAAATCAACTTCTGCTCCAAGAGCTTCTGAAACAGATCTCAAAGGAACATATGTAGAACCGTTATATACCAAAGCGGACAAGTTATTACCCGATTGATCTTTCGGAGTCCACTTAGCACCGTTAAGAAGAAACTTAATATTGTGGTTCAATTTTGCCTTGATTGTTTCAACACCAGTTCCTGCCAATACTCCTACTGAGCCAAACAATAGACTTGAAACCACGATCGATGAAATAAAGACCGATTTCCTCATTTTAATCAACTTCATTTTTATAAACCCCCAACTATTTATTTACGCATGTCTGCGCATGGAATATACACCAATTTTGGTATCTTTTACGTGTAGTTCCGCAATTTATTATAAGCCCCCCTTAGAATTCTGTCTATTATGTTGTTTATTGTAAAAAAATATCGAAGACTGTACTGCCTATTCCTCTATCAAGCGCATCACGAATAAACATGATCCCTCGTCAAGAAATCTGTCTTACCATCTAAAGGTACTCTACTGTGCGCTATACATGAAAAAGACACCCCTAGAGGTGTCTTTAGCTTTACTCTTTGCCATTTGGCAATTGTTGTAAACCTATCTACTCCAACTTCATGTAATACAAATTAGCAGTACTATCCTTCGTAATAGTATGCGCGCCCGCCGTAAGGGAGATCGTCGCAATGCCATTCGTTATGGGATAGCTTGTTCCATCCACCTTGATTGCGGTTCCGTCTGCTGTGCTGAACACTAATGTTAAGGTCGAGGCCTTCGTAGAGGTGAACTGAATGCTGGTTGTACTCTCGATTTTCAGACATTGGGTTAGCGTCAGACTATTATATACGACAGTCCCCTTGGCTGTTGAAAGATTCCCCTGAATACTGAAGAAGCTGCTTGTTGTCCCGGATGTGGTAAAGTTATGAACGGTTGCTCCCGCTGTCGGCACCGGAGTTGCCGTTGGCACTGGAGTCGCTGTTGCCGTTGGTGTAGGAGTTGCTGTCGGTGCAGGTGTCACCGTTGCTACTGGAGTCGCTGTTGGAGCCGGAGTCGGCACAGTCGGGTTGGAGTTTCCCCCTACAGATACTAGCCCCGTTGTATAGCTTCTGATTGCAGACATTAGCGATGTATTCAGCGCATACGATGCGTCATCCACTGAATCATTGAATTCCCAAGTGAAATCCCCACCATTCAGGCGTCCGGCTTCTGCCGTAACAATCTGTTCAACGGCGCTCACGCTATCGATTTCAGATGCGCTTACACCCGTATCGACGCTCGTATCGAAGTTGTTATATGCTGTTCCGCCGACTAAAGCTTTGTACGAGCCTGGGACGGTTTCATTTCTCGACGAAGCTAAGTATGCATCAAATGAGGTTGCATTGGCCGGAGCTGTTCCAGCATTAGAGTTGGCATAAATAAGACTTGCCGCATCAACAACAGTATTGTTGTATGCTTTGATCACACCTCCGCTTTCGCCTGAGAACGTCCCCTCCTCCCCTAACGCATCCGTACCTTGTAAGGAAATCATCATTGGATTTTTAGCATGTCTAAACACATTGGATTCTACAAAAGCTGAAGCTCCCGTTGTAACACCGACACCATATTTTGAGACTCCATCATAGAAGTTATTATAGACATGAACTGAGGCCACTCTTATACGCGGATGACGGGAGTCCGAATGATCGAACCAGTTATGATGGAAGCTGGCAAAGAATTGTGCCGACTCACTCAAACCGACTAGTGCCGCTTTTCCCGAATCCCAGTAATGGTTGTATGAGATGGTAATGTATGTTGATCCTTTTTTAAGGTCTGTGGAACCGTCACCTTTGGCTTGGTCCGCATCGCTCCCTGCAGATCCATAGAAAATATCATTATGATGCACCCACACATTCGCATTGCCCGTATCCATTGAAATGCCATCGTCAGGGAATAACATCACCCCCAGATTCCTTACTTCCACATTACCGGTATATCTAAGCAGCATTCCCCACCCGTAGGCATAAGCATCGTCTCCGATACCTTCAATCGTCATATTCATTTCCGAATAATTGTTTTTACCTTTGACTTCAAGATATCCAGTGCTGTTAAGTTGTCCACTCAGATCAGCAGCTGTCACTTTTCCAATAATACGAATGGCAAGTGGTGTTGTATCATAGCCTTTTTGTCTCAGTGCCATAATTCCGCCAAGACCCACACCTGTTTGCATAGCACCTGAGCTGTTGATTTTTACATCAAGCGTTACGGTTTGAGCATTCTGAGAGGTGATATACAGCACCTGCGCGCCATCCTTGAGCGTTCCATTCTCATTATAAGCACCCGAACCCGTTCCATATGGAGAGTTTGCCGAAAAAGCAAATCCAGACCGGTCAAATGACGCTACAGATAGCGTATTGGAAACCGCACTTACCGCCCCTCCGCCTGACAGCGTGGCTTCAACCTTCATTACATAGGCTCCCGCAGCAAGCCCCACAGCATCAGCTCTCCAATAGGAGGCGTATTTACGGATCAATTCATTATTCATTTGTTGATACCCGGAATCTGCTGCACTTGCCGGTTTAACATAGACCTTATAGCCCGTCGCATTACTTACTGGTAACCATTCTACATATGCCGCTTCATTCCAGCCTCCACTGCCGGATATCGTAAGACCCGCAGCGTGTACGATCGTACTAGACCATCCACCTGCAATTAAAGACAGCGCAAGCGAAAATAACATCATTATACTGGCTACCTTTGCAGCTCTTTTTTTCATTAACGTTCCTCCTAATTAGAATAGGTTACAGAGTATTACGAAACCGTTTGCAAGTTCTCATAAAGCTTCTTTACTCCCCCTCCTTTTCTCTAAGCAGCTTGTCTCTTATGCGGGCTGATCCGAACCATTCATCTTACTTTTAATACATATTTTGGAACTATAACACCCTGAGCATACAATCATGAAAACGGTTCCGAAACAATCATTTGCTCATATCGGAGCTCTTCCTGCGGTATTCTGAGTTAATGATTATTAGGCAGGGGGATGATAAGTTAAGGCCGGAGGATTTCTGGCATAAGGGCTGGGGACAGGCCAGTCTACAAACAAAAAAGACACCCCGAGAAGTGTCTTCTACTTTACCTATTTGGGCCGAGGTGCGTACACCCATCTATTTTATAATTTTGTTAAGCTCTTCAGCTTTTTTTCTGCTACTTATTCCAGCAGGATGGGTTATGACTTTCATAACAGTACCTTAACCACTATAATTCGTTTTCTTACATTAATTCGTGTGTTTGTTGCATTTTATTTAGAGGTTATGGCACTTTTTCAGAGGGCCGGGTGTTATAGAGATATACAGCTTGAGGAGGTGTTAACAACGTCGGATGATGTGATGGACTCCAGGGAATTAGAGCAGTTGATCTTCAGGATTCAGAGCGGGAATAGCGGACAGTATGCTCTCATTGTCAGAGCTTTTCAGCAGCCCATCTACGGCTATTGCTGTCGTCTGCTAGGGAACAGGCAGGATGCTGAGGACGCGGTGCAGGAAATACTGGTAAAGGCGTATCAGGCGATTCATCAGTACAAGCCTACTGTACAGTTCTCGGCCTGGCTGTATCGGATTGCCTATAATCATTGCCTGAATCTGCTGCGCAGGCGCAGGCTGCACCGTCAGGTGATGCAGATTTTTCGGCCGGAGACGGTTGTGGGGAGCCCCGAACAAGAGCTGGACGACCGGCTGTACAAACCCTCTTTGGCAGCGGCCCTGGCCAAGTTATCGCTAGAGGAACGTAATCTCTTGATTTTGCGGGTATTCGAGGAGAAGAGCTATGCGGAAATGAGTGAGATTCTGAAGATCAGCCCGAATGCGCTGAACAAAAGAATGAACCGCATCAAGCAGAAAGTGAAGCAGGTCATGGAATCGGAGGAGGAAAAGCTGTGGGACGAACCGCAATCAGCCATGAATACCAAGATATAATTACAGCCTCTGCCGGTCGAAATCCGCTGGAGGCGATTGATGTAGAAGCACAAGTGATGGAACGGGTAGAGCGGCTGGGAATGACGCGCACCCGCCCTGCCGCGTGGAAGGGGAGGCTGCGCCAACCTACAGCAGTGTTCAGTCTGCTTATGGTATTCCTGCTGCTCTCCGTGACAGCATATGCTGCCGCGGAATATATTCAGATCCGTAACAGCAGGGGTGAGGTGAAGGTACAGTACATGGAGCCGGAGCCAGTGCAACAATCAGGCCATTTGGTGAATAACAAGCTTAGGCAGCAGATAGAGGCTAAAGCGCTCGCTTTTGCTAAACCGGGTGAACTGATTGGTTACTATGTCAAAGAGGATGCGGCAGAAGGAGCGGCGGAAGCCTTGAAATTTGTGTATAAGGAACAGCGCCTAACCGCCTATGCGGATTTCTCTGCAGAGATTCACCGAACCGGAGCACCTATGCTGCCGGAAGCGCCGGAGGGATACGCTTTTCAAAATGGTACGGTTGAACCCGACTTTCCGTATAATTCGCCTATGATGCAGCAGGAACTATACCTGGGAACGCTCAATGAGCTGCGCACTCAAGCGGAACAAGCGACTGGAGGGCAGCAATTGTTCATGAAATCCGTGCCGTGGACAAGTCCGATCTCGGTCAGTGCCTCGTATGCGAAAGATGGCGGGTTCCTGGGAATTTCCGCTCACATGATGCACGGCGGAGACATGAGGGTATGGCAGGGAGCGGAGGAGCAGGCGAACAAAATCACTGTAGCCGGAACAGACGTCATCGTCAATACTTTGGGAATAGGGTCGGATAAGCAGCACAACTACCTGACCTGGTATAACGAAAGGTATGATGCATACTTTACAGTTACCAGTTACGGCGACAAAACCCTGAGCGAGGAAAAGCTATTGAAGCTTGTGGCAGAATTATTGCAGTAAAGCAGCTTTTGAGAATCCAGTTATCCACGTAAAAAGACACCCGGAGAGGTGTCTTTTGTTTACTCCATATGGAGCCAAGGCGCGGGTCAGTAAATCGACGGGCCGCGCTTCCCCCGTTAGATTTTTTCGTGAAAGGTTCTATTAATGACATCAAGCTGCTGCTCTCTCGTCAGTTTAATGAAATTAACCGCATAACCTGACACTCGTATCGTGAGCTGCGGATACTCCTCCGGATGCTCCATCGCATCAAGCAAGGTTTTGGTGTCAAACACATTTATATTGAGATGATGGCCATCCTTGGCTGTATACCCGTCGAGCAGCGCGGTCAGATTATGGATTCGATCCTGTTCGTTCTTCCCAAGAGCACCCGGAATAATCGAGAATGTATTCGATATGCCATCCAAGGCGTACTCATACGGAAGCTTCGCTACAGAGTTTAATGAAGCAATTGCACCTTTCTTGTCTCTGCCATGCATCGGATTCGCTCCCGGGGCGAAGGGCTCGCCCTTCTTTCTCCCATCCGGGGTATTCCCGGTCAACTTCCCATATACGACATTAGAGGTAATCGTCAGTACAGACATCGTGGTTTTTGCCTGCCTGTACGTTGAGTGTTTCTTCAACTTGCGATAAAACCGCTTGACGAGGTCAATCGCGATCTCATCGGCACGGTTATCGTTATTGCCGTAAGCAGGATATTCCCCCTCAACGATATAGTCGACAGCAAGACCGTTCTCATCCCGAACCGGGCGAACGCCTGCATATTTAATGGCACTGAGCGAATCGGTTACAACCGACAGTCCTGCAATCCCGGTCGCCATTGTCCGCATCGTTTCCTGATCGTGAAGCGCCATCTCAATGCGTTCATAACAGTATTTATCGTGCATGTAGTGAATTACATTCAAGGTATTGATATAGAGTTCTGCCAGCCATTCCATCGTATGGTCGAAAGCAGCCATCACCTCGTCAAAGTCCAACTTGTCCGACAGAATCGGCCGCATGGGAGGGGCAATCTGCACCTTCATCTGCTCATCCATACCACCGTTAATCGCATACAGCAGCGCTTTGGCCAGATTCGCCCGAGCGCCGAAATATTGCATTTGCTTCCCGATCCGCATAGCGGACACACAGCAGGCAATCCCGTAATCATCCCCAAAATAAGTCCGCATTAAATCATCATTCTCATATTGAAGAGAGCTGGTCTGAATCGTCATGCGCGCACAATATTCCTTGAACTTCTGCGGAAGCCGGGTGGACCAGAGTATGGTCAAATTCGGTTCCGGCGATGGACCGAGCGTCTCAAGCGAATGCAGGAATCGAAAGGTGGTCTTTGTAACTAACGGGCGGCCGTCCAGACCAATCCCTCCAAGCGACTCGGTCACCCATGTCGGATCGCCGCTGAACAGTGAGTTATATTCAGGTGTCCTTGCAAATTTCACCATGCGCAGCTTCATAACAAAATGATCGACGAGCTCCTGTGCCTCTTGCTCCGTTAACTTCTCCTTCTTCAGGTCACGCTCTATATAAATGTCCAAAAAGGTGGAGGTGCGGCCAAGGCTCATAGCAGCCCCGTTCTGCTCCTTGATTGCGGCAAGATATCCGAAGTACAGCCATTGAAAAGCTTCCTGTGCGGTCTCCGCTGGCTTGGTAATATCGAATCCATAGCTGCCCGCCATCTGCTTCAGCTCCGAAAGGGCGCGAAGCTGCTCAGCTATTTCTTCACGTGCCCGAATTACATCTTCAGTCATCGTGTGTTCGTCGAAGAAGGAAAGCTCGTTTCTTTTGCTTTTAGCCAGAAAATCCGTACCGTATAAGGCTACGCGCCGGTAATCGCCAATAATCCGCCCCCGGCCATACGCATCCGGAAGCCCTGTAATAATGCCGGCTTTTCTGGCGAGACTCATGGCAGGCGAATAACCGTCAAATACGCCTTGATTATGAGTTTTCCGGTAAGTGGAGAAAATATGCTCAATTTCCGGGTCCAGCTCATAACCGTAGGATTCACAAGCATTTTTGGCCATTCGGATGCCGCCGTAAGGCTGAAGAGCCCGCTTGAACGGTTTGTCTGTTTGAAGACCCACGATTACCTCAAGCTCCTTATTCAAATAGCCGGGTTCATGCGAAGTTATGCTGGAAACCACCTCTGTATCCATATCCAGGACTCCGCCTTGGTCACGTTCTTGCTTGGCGAGCTCTATGAACTGCTCCCAGAGCTGTTGCGTGGCTTCCGTTATCCCCGCCAGAAAAGACGCATCTCCTTCATAGGGTTCGTAGTTGAGCTGGATGAACTGGCGGACATCGATTTCTTCCTGCCAATTTCCTGATTTAAAACCTTCCCATGCCTGCATCGTGATGCTTCCTCCTTTATTACATTGTCATGGTTACGGACTGTGCTTAGTATGATCCGTCTTGGTAAATATAAAGAAGGTACATCTATGGGTAGTATGGGGGATATCGCCTTTTTTTTGCACAAGGTCAACACGGTAGAGGCTGGGAACGGGGATAATAACCCGAATGCAGGTAAAACTGTACTTGTTAAAAACGAGTAGAATGTCAGGGAGGGAAAATGATGGCTGTTACAGAAAGCCAAGCAGGAGGCAACGAGAGCATCACCGATAAGAAGCTTACCGCCCAGGAAGAGGTCAACCGTCTGGTTGCAAGTGCCCGGGCTTCGCAAGAAGCGTACCTGTCCATGAATCAAGAGCAGATTGACCGCATTGTGCAAGCCATGGCACTCGCAGGACTGGACAAGCATATGCTGCTCGCCAAGATGGCGGTTGAAGAAACTGGACGCGGCGTATATGAAGATAAAATCACGAAAAACCTTTTTGCCTCAGAATACATTTATAACAGCATCAAAAATAACAAAACCGTCGGGATTATTGAAGAAAATCTTTATGAGAATTTCCAGCGGGTCGCCGAACCGGTTGGGATTATCGCTGGAGTAACGCCTGTTACAAATCCGACCTCTACGACAATCTTTAAAACACTGATCGCCACGAAGACGCGAAATCCCATCATTTTTGCTTTTCATCCTTCCGCGCAGAAATGCAGCAGTGAATCGGCAAAAACGCTGCTGGAGGCAGCAGTAGCAGAAGGAGCGCCGCCACACTGTGTACAGTGGATCGAGAATCCGTCGCTCGAAGCGACACAACTGCTCATGAACCATCCGGATGTAGCTCTGGTCCTGGCCACAGGCGGCTCCGCCATGGTGAAGGCCGCCTATAGTACAGGAAAGCCGGCGCTTGGCGTCGGACCCGGAAATGTCCCTTGTTTTATTGAAAAAACGGCCGATCTCAGACAAGCGGTCACCGATCTTATTCTTTCCAAAACATTCGATAACGGGATGATCTGTGCTTCTGAGCAAGCCCTCATCATTGAGGATCCGGTGTATGACCAGGTTCGCAAATTGATGACGGACAACGGCTGCTATTTTTTAGATAAAACGGAAACAGAAGCGGTCTCGGGTTTGGTAATCACCGGGGAGAAATGTGCGGTCAATGGCGCTATTGTCGGTCAGTCCGCTTACAAAATTGCCGAGATGGCCGGTATTCAAGTCCCTGAGCACACGAAAATTCTTGTTGCCGAATTGGAGGGCGTGGGAACGGACTTCCCGCTGTCCGCTGAGAAACTGAGCCCGGTTCTGGCATGCTATAAGGTAACCTCCGCCGAACAAGGCATTGATCGTGCAGCGGAAATCGTCACTTTTGGCGGTCTGGGGCACTCTTCTGTCATTCACTCTAAGGATAATAAAGTGATTGAGGCCTTCGCAGAACGGTTACAGACCGGACGTGTAATTGTCAATTCTCCTTCAACACAGGGGGCGATCGGCGATATTTACAACACCAATCTACCGTCACTCACCTTAGGCTGCGGATCTTACGGCAAAAACTCAACCACCTCCAATGTAACTGCAGTGAACCTGATCAATATCAAACGTGTCGCCTACCGGAGGGTAAATATGCAGTGGTTCAAAATTCCGCCTAGGATCTACTTTGAAAAAGGGTCCACACAGTATCTTGAGAAAATGCCTAACATCTCCAAGGTGCTTATTGTTACGGACGCCATGATGGTTAAGCTCGGATACGTGGAAAAAATCGAATATTACTTGCGAAAACGCACTAATCCTGTTTCGGTTGAAATATTCGCTGATGTCGAGCCTGATCCGTCTGTAGAAACAGTGGAACGCGGGACCCGCATGATGGAAAACTTCCAGCCCGACTGCATCATTGCACTGGGGGGCGGCTCGCCCATGGACGCGGCGAAGGCGATGTGGCTCTTTTACGAATACCCGGATACCAGCTTCCATTCGCTAAAACAGAAGTTTCTGGACATCCGTAAACGGGTCTACAAATATCCGCGATTAGGGGTTAAAGCCCAATTCGTTGCGATCCCGACAACCTCAGGAACAGGCTCGGAGGTAACTTCGTTTGCGGTAATCACAGATAAAAAAGATGGACATACTAAATATCCGCTTGCGGATTACGAACTGACGCCAGACGTGGCGATCATTGATCCGGAGCTTGTGTACTCCCTGCCAAAAACAGCAGTCGCAGATACAGGAATGGACGTGTTGACGCATGCCATTGAAGCCTACGTTTCTGTCATGGCCAGTGACTATACCGATGGATTGGCACTGCATGCCATTAAGCTGGTATTCCAGTACCTGGAGAAATCTTTCCATACCGCGGACCCGCTTGCCCGTGAGAAAATGCATAATGCGTCAACGATCGCAGGCATGGCTTTTGCCAACGCCTTCCTTGGCATCAACCACAGCTTGGCGCATAAGTGGGGTGGTGAATACCATACGGCGCACGGGCGGACGAACGCGATTCTGATGCCGCATGTTATCCGGTATAATGCCCAGAAACCGTCAAAATTCGCATCATTTCCGAAATATAACTATTTCATCGCCGATGAACGATATGCAGAAATCGCCAGAATACTGGGAATGGACGCCCGCACCACGGAAGAGGGTGTGAACAGCTTGATTATGGCTATCCGCAAACTGAACCAATCCCTTGGCATTCCTGAGAAATTCCAGGATCTCGGCTTCGCTCCATCCGATTTCGAATCGAAAGTCGACTATCTGGCCGACCGCGCCTTCGAGGACCAATGCACAACAGCCAATCCCCGCATGCCGCTTGTCAAAGAACTTGCCGACATTTACCGGAATGCGTTCTACGGCAGATTTTAATACATTTACTAAATAAGCCTCTCCTAAGAATGGTGGACGAAACTACCACCACAGGAGAGGCTTTTTGTATGAAAGGCAACTACCATCTCGCACGTATCGCTCAAAACAACCGATCTAATGACAAAAGACACCCCTAAAGGTGTCTTCTACTTTACTCCATATGGAAGCCGAGGGGTTGACATGCAGAGCCACAATTCGGCGGGGGTTGCTGCTGGAAATGTACGCGATAGCCGTTTAGCAAACGTTAGTTTTCAGTTGCATTTCTTCAGTGTCAATCACAGCCCCTGCTTGTTTCAAAAAGTTAAAACCAAGGATGCCGTCAATCTCCATGCCATAGTCCATGTTCCCGATTTCCACTTGAAAATCCTTAAGTATTGCTTCATCGACTATAATCGAGTCCAGGTATTTGGTGTACACATACTCTACACCACCTACACCCCGTATAATATCAACGATATCATTTCCTTCAGGAACCATGCCAACCTCCTGGACGATATCCGCATTCAGAAGCGTACTGGCAGAGCCTGTATCAAGTAACACCTTCTCAAGCCTTAACTCTCTGCCCCTAAACACAACTGTCATACATACGAAGGGAAGCCCATAGATTTCCGTTATGTTCATCTTGGACCTCTGATCCCCACATATCGTTCTCGCGCCACAACCTCAGGACGGGAGGTGTGAAAAAAACAATACTCGCGATGTGGATCTTCCTGGTGCAACTCACTGTACCGCTTCAATGCTTTGGTAGAATCCTCATAGGAGTCGATCACAGACATCTCTTCAATAAAACGCTGGCCTTCCTTAGAATAAGCCTTAGTCGCCTCGAGAACGACCCATTCATTAGGAAAACGCTCCTGAACTTCATCCCATCGCATCTTGGACACCTCCGGTTGAATAATTACAATTATTATAGCATATCGGGCGGCATCTTCTAAACCAGAGTCAGACCTCCACCCGATCGTTCGAGTTCTTTAATAAAGCGGTTGTTTCTCTTCGCTCCGGAAAATGCTTTCCTACTGTGTCCATCCTTACCATTGATATACGACAGGCTCCCATTCCCTATTCCCCCTTTTCAAATCTAAAATACTAGTGTTTCTATTTGCTAGATTTAAAACAACAAATAATGACAGGTAGCAAGGGAGGTGTATGGCTACTTATATAGTGAATACGAATACAAAGGAAGTTCACAAAACCGCTAGGTGCTATCCTGAAAAGAATACTGGGTAAGCCATATAATTTAAATAAAATGAACCCGTACCTTGAAACCATATGGTTTAAGAGTACGGGTTCATTTTATGAAAGACCATACTTTTCTATTCTTTTCTTCTGTCAACCGTGTAGAACCCCTTTCCCAAAAAGGGCCTTAACACAAGTACAATTTCAAAGCTCCCCTAGCCCATGTAGGAATCTCTTCTCTGCAAAAGCTAATCTGTGAACGCTTGATCTCTGCCACAACCTCAGGTTCACTGGTGTTGTCGATAATGGTGACTTCATCTAAAATCTCCATGGCAGGCATCAGGTTACTTAAAGATTGGCAGTATCTCCACCGGATATCTTCTCCTGCAATCAATCTGGTCAGGATCAATAATGGTTCCAACATAATCCCTCATTTGAAAACACAATCCCTATGGTTAAATAATCCGTCCGTATAAGCTACTCAAGGTCGTCTTCTTCATCCATGTGTCCTAAATAATCGCTATACAACTCCATCATCCCATCTCCAAAACCCCAGCCAATATCCTGACTGCTCTGCATCAATTCGTTGCATCGATCTACAAACTTGGTTTATTATTTCCAGAATTATTACTCTGCAGCTTACAAGGTATAATATAAATAAAACGTGAGGACTAATCAATGGACAATTTGGAGGACAAATATAACGCGGCTTTGGCGCATATTAAAGAACTTAAACTAGAAATAACCCGGTTAAGAGGTCTCCTAGGAGTTCTGGATGACGACGATACAACAAGTACGAATGAACCAATAATGTCATATTCCACCTCCCCGGCAAAAGAAAGCAAAGAGACAACTGTTGGAGAAACTAATGTTCACCAGTACTCTACCGTAGAGGACAAGCTCGCTCTTTATAAGAGTTATTTTCGTGGCAGAGATGATGTATATCCGATTCGCTGGAGCAACAAACAAGGCAAGTCCGGATACTCGCCCGACTGCGCCAATGAGTGGACTTCCGTTTGCGAGAAACCCCGAGTGAAATGCTCAGTTTGCAAACACCAGAGTTTCCTACACCTTACAAGTGAAGTGCTGTCAGCCCATTTAGATGCAAGACAAGACCGAACGATTGGCATCTATCCAATGCTGCCGGATGAGACCTGCTGGTTTTTGGCAATGGATTTTGACAAGCATGATTGGAAGCAGGACGTTGCCGCCGTGATGCAGCTATGTAAAAGTCATGAAATCCCCACGCTGTTAGAGCGCTCGCGTTCCGGCAATGGGGGGCACATCTGGATTTTCTTCAGTCAAAATATTGAGGCGGCTACAGCCAGAAGATTTGGAATGACCTTGCTGAGTTTAACCATGAACAAGAGATATCAGATCGGCATGGAATCCTACGATCGCCTGTTTCCCAATCAGGATACGCTGCCCAAAGGCGGATTCGGCAACCTCATTGCTCTCCCCCTTCAAGGTGGGCCGCGTAAACAGGGAAACAGTGTCTTTGTTGATGAACGCTTTGAGCCCTATGCTGACCAATGGGGTATATTATCCGAACTTGGCAAGATGGGCGAAGACCAGGTGAAGCAATTTATATACAAGCACGGGGAGCGTGGGCTTTTTAACAATGACAGTATTACAGCGGGATCAGACCACGAAGCAGATAGATTGACCTTGTTACAAGAGCACCAGACTCAGATAGAAGAGGTTCTGATGGAACCTTTGCCTGCTGAAATACAGGTCCTACATTCGGATCGTCTTTATGTCCTCGAATCTGGACTTCCCTCAAGTGCAATTCATGCTCTGATCAAAATAGCTTCCTTCTCCAACCCGGATTTTTATAAAGCACAAGCTATGCGACTCTCCACCTACGGTAAACCCCGGGTCATCTCATGCGCAGAGGATATAGAGAATTATGTAGTTCTTCCAAGGGGATGCCTGCAGGATGTATTATCCTTTTTCGAGCAAAATCAGGTAAAAGTATCAATTGACGATCAACGTTCGTCAGGAACTTCAATAGAAGCGGAGTTTACCGGTACACTGACCACTATTCAGGATACAGCAGCCAGAGCGATTCTAAACCGGGATATAGGCGTTCTCTCGGCAGCAACCGCATTTGGTAAAACCGTCGTAGCAGCCAGCATCATCGCTTCAAGAAAGACAAACACCCTTATTCTAGTGCACCGCCGGGAGCTAATGGAACAATGGCAGGAACGTTTGCAGACCTTTCTCGAAGTTCCCAAACATTCTATCGGTATGATCGGCGGCGGCAAAAACAAAAGGACAGGTTTCATTGATGTCGCTGTCATTCAGAGCCTCAACTATAAAGGGGAGGTTAAACCCTTCGTAAGTGAATACGGCCAAGTCATTGTAGATGAGTGCCATCACGTATCCGCCTACAGCTTCGAACAGGTTCTGCGGGAAGTCAAAGCAAAGTATGTATTCGGCTTAACTGCCACACCTAAAAGACAAGACGGACAAGAAGCAATCGTACGGTTCCAGCTTGGACCAGTGCTATTGAAGGTGGATGCCAAAACCTTAAGCAGCTCCAGAGGATTTTCATTAAGGGTAGTCCCCCGTTATACTCACTTTCAGATCAAGTCAGGGGAACAGGCTTCCGGTATCCAGGACATCTATCAGCAGCTTGTAGATAACGAGGAACGTAACACGCTTATTTTTGATGATTTGCTTACCTGTCTGGATGAAGGCCGCTCTCCACTGCTGCTGGTTGAAAGGACCGCTCATGCTGAATATTTTGCAGAGAGATTGCAGGCTTTTGCCAAAAATGTAATTGTACTTAGAGGCGGAATGGGAAAAAAGCAGAGAGAAGCTCTACGCGCGCAAATCGCCTCTATTCCAGACGATCAAGAACGGGTAGTGATCGCTACCGGCAAGCTGATCGGCGAAGGCTTCGATGATGCCAGACTGGATACCTTATTTCTGGTCCATCCTATCTCCTGGTCAGGCACCTTGCAGCAATACGCGGGCCGCTTGCACCGAAGTCATGTGAATAAAGAAGAAGTTAAAATATATGATTATATCGACCTTCAGGTCCCTATGTTGATGGCGATGTTCAAGAAAAGAGTGAAAGGTTATCGAAAGATGGGATATAAGGGGGCAGAGTTGTAACAAATTGCATAAAAATAGAACGGGCGTGTGGAAACTAAGGAGAGTCGAACTGCTATCCGAAGATAACGGCACAAAAGTTTCTACGAGTATAGTTACAGTTTTGATGTCACCTATAGAATTAACGCTCTCTCTCGTGAGATTCATGATTACAATGTCATATCTCTCCGTTCAGTTTCACCCTAAGTATCCCTATAAGCTCCTTTGCAGACTCAATGGCTTGTTCCAATGAATAGACTAATCGATCTGTCACTGAAATAATATCTTCATGATCTTCAGGTGTGTTGAGCACTTTCCTGATATTAAGATTAGTCCACCTCATGTTCTCTGCTTGATTCATCAACCGAAGGATTGCACTTATCGAATAATGTGCCGTCCTTAAGGTCCGAATAATTTTCAATCGTTTTATTTCATTTTCTGTATATGCCCGGGAGCCATTAGAAAATCTATGGACTGTTATTAATCCATTGCGTTCCCAATTTCGAATCACTTCAGTGGAGAGATCCAGAACCCGAGCAGTCTCTTTGCGAGTATACGTTGGAGTAGGTGTAGACTTTATTCCACATATCCACTGCTCCGAAAGTTCAATAGCTTCTAGCGCCCGGTTATATTCCTTTTCTAGATGGGACAAATAGGCTTGTGCATGTTCTAGTGCTTGAGTAAAATCGGCTTTACCGCTAGCTTCAACTATGGCTCTAGCCTTTGCCCGAATGAGCCCTTGAACAATTTCACAACGAAAAGCGATTCTAGCTATTTTTAGTTGAAATAAATGCAAGTCGGAATACATGCGGTAGCCATTCACACCTCTCGGAACAGCAGAGATATATCCCCATTCTTCATAAATCCGTACAGTGTTGGGATGTACCCCGACAATTGCTGCAATTTCTTTGGTTTGGTACATCCCTCAACCCTACTTCCACTTAAAAAATTTGAATGACCCAATCAAGCTGATCACAGTAACAATGCCTAGAATCAAAAATGGCACTGTCATCCCCTCGGTTTCTCTACCTGTGCTTACCAGCTTTAATAAATGAATCCCATGTGACAAGGGCAATATATCCATTATCCATTGAACGAAACGTGGCATCACTTCATATGGAATGGTCGCACCTGAGAACAATAACATCGTAAAGTACGCAATAGAACTCCACATATTAGCTGCTTTTTGATCAGGTACGACACTGCCAATTAAAGTGCCAATACTGTACATGGCTAAAATAACAAAGGCATACACGCTCAAAAATATAAGCCAGGAGCCTATTATTTGATAATCAAAAAATAAATAATATACGAGAGTAACACCCATAAATGAAACAAGGGCAGAGGAAAGCTGAATAATACCTTGGGCGAATAAAATCTGTAAAGGTGATACAGGTGTCACTTGGAACCGTTTCAGAATACCCCGATGCCGGTAATCAGCAATGGTTAATGGTAGCCCCATTACGCCCGTTGCAAGCACACCAATAGTGATAACGGCTGCGTAAGATAATTCAAAATTAGATGAACCTGCCGATGCATCTTTACTGAGCACGTAACCAAACAAAGCCGCCAAAATGACCGGAAAGCATATACCGAAAATTAAAATATCAATGCCTTTCCATACCAGCTTACCTTCTATTTTTAAGAGCGTAAACATTGTACTCATCCCCAGTATTCCTCCTCACCGGCCAAAAATAAATATGCGTCTTCGAGCGTTGTTTTCCTACTAACGACTAACGCTTCCTGAATGGTTCCATGAAAAATGGTTTGACCCTCCCGCAGAATTAATATCTCATCACATAATGCTTCAACCTCATCCATGTAATGAGATGTTAATACAATCGCCAAACCATTTTCCTTCATTGTTGCGAGCTGCTTCCACAGCATACGACGTGCCTTTGTATCAAGCCCTGTTGTCAGTTCATCCAAAAAAACTAGTTTCGGTTCTGGAATTAGAGCAAGTAGTACAGCCAGCCGCTGTCGCTCCCCACCAGAAAGTAATTTAACCAGTTGCTGTTCCTTATCTGCCAACCCAAAGGTTTGTAGTAAAGCAGGTAAGTCAGCAGTTGTTTTATAGAGTGACCGCCATTGTTCGCATGCGTCGGAAACGGTTAGTTTATCTTGGAAATTGGTTTCTTGAAACTGCACACCAACTTGTTCAAATATCTCCTTTCGATTGCGTATTGGTGACTTACCAATGATAATAAGCTCATCATAAATGCTCTTTTCAATACCAAGCACTGCAGCAATGGTTGAAGATTTCCCCGCCCCGTTCGCACCTAGCAATCCAAAGGCTTGCCCCGGCTTTACTTCAAAGCTAATGTGATGGACAGCCTTTTTCTGACCGTATGTAACGGTTAAATTTCTAACCTGTAATACCATGTTCTAACCTCCTAAATAAGTCTTAGGACGTCAGTATAACAAATGGTCTATGGGGTGGTGTCTTACTGGAGGGTTTGAAACCAAGCAACTTGCTAAGATAGCTATCGTGAAATTGATTTTCTTAACTTATCCGGTATTGGGATATGCCTTATCGACTCCAACGGATGATACAGCAGCATCCATGGACCTGAAAAACGCATAACCTCCTTGATTTTTTGACGGTAAACCGGTGTATAACAATGAATAGAGCACTTCGCACAAGCCGTTTTCTCTTCACCGAATTTGCAGTGGGATAGTCTTTTCATAGCATACTCATTTACGTTCTGACATTCCTCACAGAGCTCTTTTTTATGATGTTTTTTCTTACAATATATACCGATCATTTTTGAAACAATAACTTTTTCTTTGCGGATTTTAGGGCCATCGTTCAACTGCTGCTCTGCTTCTGTCCTCATATAATGAAGCCTCCTTGACTTTTAGTTGGGCTACTTGGGATTTGGCAACTTTACATAGTGAGTGGAATAGTGTCTCTCCACTTGGTCGTTACCTGATTTCGAGAACCGTAGCGGATGTTTCGAACCCATTCCATTTCGATCAACCTCACTTAATTTATATGATCCTATTTTAGCAGATTGATTTCACTATGGGCGTAACTCTTAAATCGTGCTACTGAATGAAGATAACCCCTCATAAGCTTCTGTGAGTGTAACTGTAGTTTGGACATCCCTATCGCATTCCTTACTTCCTATCCATAACAAACACATACTCGACATACAGTGATTCTATCAGGCAATCCCAATAAAATCCTTTTAAAAATACGTATATCAAAAAACAAAATATTTGGTAGATCACCATAGCACCATAAGCAAGAGAGATAGCAATATTCATCTGAAGTGGAAGGGTGTATTAAGCTAGAAAAAACACTCAATATTTTGTTGCTTTTTTCTTAAATATGGGGTTATAGACTAACTGAAACTATCTTATAATAAAATTGGGATTGGATATTATACCCATTTGTGAACGCGCGTTTATAAATGGCCAGTTAACCACTTTAATAGGAGGAATGGTTATGCAATATGGTTATTTTGATGAAAAGAACAAAGAATATCTCATTACAAAACCGAATACCCCTGCACCTTGGGCGAACTACCTCGGATCGCCGGAATACGGCGCCATCATTTCTGGCAACGCGGGAGGCTATAGCTTTGTAAAATCTGGAGCAAACGGGCGGCATATCAGGTATCACTTCAACTCCAAGGACGAACCGGGACGCTACATTTACGTGAGAGATCTGGAGAACGGGGATTATTGGTCCGGCTCCTGGCAGCCGGTGGGCAAGGATCTGGAACAGTACAAATCTGTGTGCCATCATGGAACCGGATACACGAACATCGTCTCGGATTACGACAACATTCATACAGAATCGTTATATTACGTGCCGCTGAACAGATCCTACGAAGTATGGCGCATGAAGGTCCGCAATGATGGCTCCAAGGCCCGGAAGCTGGCACTCTTCGGATTTGTCGAATTCACCAACGATAACAATTACGAACAGGATACTGTGAACCTTCAATACACTTTGTTCATTTCACGGACCTATTACAACAACAATAAGATTCTGCAAGTGATCAACGAAAACACACCCGAGGAGCAAAGCTGGAGATTTTTCGGCGCTGCAGGTGCGGAGGTAACCGCCTACGATGGCGACCGGGATACCTTCCTGGGTGATTACCGCAGTTACGGCAATCCGTCCTCCGTGGAAAAGGGCCAATGTGCCAATTCGCTGAACTATAACACCAATGCCTGCGGTGCCCTGCAGATCAACGTAGATTTGCAGCCGGGAGAAGAGAAGGAAATTGCATTTTTACTGGGACAGTATGATGAGCGAGGTGCATCCGAAATTCTCAACCGCTATAAGGATCTGTCCGTTATCGACAAGGAACTTGAAGAATTGAAGGCATTCTGGCACAGTAAGCTTAACCGCTTCCAGGTCCAGACACCAAGCGACAATCTGAACAACATGATCAACACTTGGAATGCATATCAATGCTTCATCACTTTCATCTGGTCACGTGCGGCCTCCTTCCAATACTCCGGTCTGCGTAACGGACTCGGCTATCGGGATACCGTGCAGGATATTCAAGGCATCATCCATCTGGACCATGAGATGGCACTTGAGCGTCTGCGGCTGATGATCTCGGCTCAGGTCTCCAACGGCGGCGGTCTGCCGCTCGTAAAATTCAACCATAACCCCGGACATGAGGGCACACCCGACGATCCGGAATACGTGCGTGAGACCGGTCATCCTCATTATCGTGCCGACGATGCCTTATGGCTATTCCCGACCACCATCAAGTATTTGAATGAAAGCGGTAACTGGGACTTCACGGATGAAGTGATTCCCTATTCAGACCAAGGCGAAGCCACGGTTTACGAGCATCTGCGCCAGGCCCTTCAATTCAGCCTTGACCGTATGGGTGCGCACGGTATGCCGGTCGGGCTTCATGCGGACTGGAACGATTGTCTGCGTCTTGGAGCCAAGGGTGAATCACTGTTCGTCGCCTTCCAGCTGTATATGGCCTTCAAAGTGTTCATTGAAATCGCACAAAATAAGAGCAAGCCTGACGACGTAGTGTGGGCACAGTGCCTGCTCGATGAGCTCGATGAAAACATTCAGAAGCATGCTTGGGAGAACAATCAGTTCGTCCGCGGGTTCACCGAAGACAACTATACCATTGGGTCCTGGGAGAACGATGAGGCAAAAATTTGGCTGAATCCGCAAAGCTGGTCCGTACTAAGCGGTGCCGCCCGCCCGGATCAGGCGAAGCTCTCCATGGACAAAGTGTACGAGAATCTGCGTACCGATTATGGCACCATGCTATTCTATCCGCCATTCCGGAAATATGGTTTGCCCGTAGCACTGATGGCCCTTTTCAACCCGTCAACCAAAGAAAATGCCGGCATCTTTAGCCAGCCGCAGGGATGGCTCATTCTGGCGGAAACGATGATCGGCAACGGTGAACGTGCGTTCGAGTATTTCTTGAACTGCAGCCCCGCTAGCATGAATGATAAAGCCGAAATCCGCAAACTTGAGCCTTACGTACATGGTCAGTTCGTTGAGTCTAAAGATAGCCCCTATCAAGGCCGGGCACATGTCCACTGGCTCACCGGAACTGCCTCGACCGTGATGGTCTCTCTAGTGGAGGGCATCATGGGAGTACAACCACAGATCGATGGCCTTCGGATCAATCCGTGCGTGCCCTCCGACTGGACAGACTTCTCCATGGTGCGGGAATTCCGGGGATTGAAGCTGAACATTCAGGTGGAGAACAAGAACAGCGTACAAAAAGGAGTTACCCATATCGTCATTAACGGTGAGGAAATTCAAGGTGACCTAATTCCTCTCACCAAAATGCAGGCAGAAAACACCGTACGGGTTATCATGGGGTAAGACCTTTTTAATATGAATAAACAAGTGGACGTAACACTAGGGTCCTTCCTGTGCAAAATATTCAGCATGGCATGTGGCAAATTACTGAAACGCAGTTAGTGTACAATCTAGTTTTTAGTTACTTATGACTTGGCCATAAGGGCATGTAAAAGACACCCTCAGGTGTCTTTTACATTACTCCATATGAAGCTACGGGTGGGACGTAAGGAGCCATATTCTTCTCTCCCCACAACCGCAGGACGGGAGGTGTGAAATATCGGGTATTAACTTCTAAACCAGAATTGGATCAGTTTGGTCACTGACTTTATGAGTTCGTTTTTTACCATGATTTTTGCAATGTTGAGCTATAACCTCTTGATCAGAATCACTGATCATTAAGCACCTTGTTCGTCCACTCTTTCATAGTGTAACTTGCTGGTTTAAGCACACATCGAGAATCCACGGCCATGGACCGTAGCCCGCTTCTACGTTGATGTGACCCATTTTGGGCAACATAACGCAAGGGACCCCTAAATCTAAATATTGAGAAACATCTTCTACCGAACAATAAGGATCTGTTGAGGATAAAACAAACAGCGCCTTTTCCGCCACCGTTGCAATCTCAGCCAAGTTTTCCGGTACAGGGAAAAACGTCATCACAGGCTCATATTTCAAAAATGGCGAAGGCGGTGCTACCAGAATCGCTCGCTGAATTTTTCGTTTCGGATGTGAAGTCGCATAGTGAAACCACATAATGCACGCTAAACTGTGGGCTACAACGATTACTTCTTCCTCCTGCGGAATTTCTTCAAGAACAGAAGTTAAATAGTCAAGCCAAACATCCTTATCTGGCTGATCCTTGTCTGGAAAATCAGGAAAATAGACCTGTTCACCTTGCTTCACCAGCTCTTGCTGTAACCATCTTTGCCAATGATCGGGTCCACTGCCGCCGACCCCATACAAAAGAAGAAAACTTCTACTCATGATAACCATACCTCCACAATAGTCGTATAAAATTATGATTGCATCCTTCTCGATCCTGCTAAACCTTGTATTCTTCTTGTTTTAGATAAATGTCATTATACAGTAAAGCAAATTGAAATAATTCATATTTTACATGAGTAGATGCTCATGACATGTGCACAAGTGACCTCTCCCCCAACTTAACTTTAATCCAGTCAGTGAACTAATAAATAAGTATCCATAATCGAACAAGAAACGGCTACCGAAAACGGGTTGAGATCGGCACAATCCTCATCGCCGAAGGGAATTGTAATTCTCACTGTTTACGTGAAGGCCAAAGCCTCCCGTCTCCGTATAAGCTCAGTGAAACCCACTGTATCTATTAACCGTAAGCCTCAAAAACCACATCATAGTAAGCTTAATAACCGCCACGTATAGTCCAAAACAAACGATAAAACGAAAAAAGACACCCTGAAAGGTGTCTTCACTAATACTCCATATGGAGCCGAGGGGAGTCGAACCCCTGTCCGAAGATAACGGCACATAAGTTTCTACGAGTGTAGTTACAGTTTTGATGTCACTCGTGTATCGGCACTCCCTTATAAGAAGTTCCTTACCTCTTCACATTGTACTGGCTTGCTTATTAAATATCCCTGGACATCGTCACACTCCAATTCACGGAGCAAGTTCAATTGTGCCTCCGTTTCAACGCCTTCCGCGACAACTTTTAAACCGATGCCATGTGCGAGGAAAATGATAGCTTTCACAATGGAAACATCATTGGATTGGCTCTGAATGTTACGAACGAAGGACTGATCCATTTTAAGGAAATCGATTGGGTAGTTCACAAGATAGTTCAATGAAGAATACCCAGTGCCAAAATCATCAATGGAGATCTTAACGCCTAACTTTCTTATCTCCTGTAAAGTGGAGAGTACCTGATCTTCATTGTTCATACTTATATTTTCAGTAATCTCCAGCTCCAAGTATCGTGGATCAAGCTGGGTCTCGTTCAAGATGCCAAAGATGTTCCGAACCAAATCCTTATCCTTGAATTGCCTTACGGATAGATTAACGGAGACACAGACTGGCTTGTAGCCCTCATTCTGCCAAGCTTTATTCTGCGAACAAGCTGTCCGTAACACCCATTCTCCAATAGGGCTAATCAGTCCGCTTTCTTCGGCAATCGGTATAAATTCCGCGGGGCTAATCATGCCCTGAACTGGATGGCGCCATCGAATCAGAGCCTCTATTCCGATAATTTGGCCTGTCTTCAATTCCATCCGGGGCTGATAGAATAATTCAAACTCATGATTATCTAAAGCTTTATGAAGCATTGTCTCCAAGCTCATTTGGTTTGACAATGACGTATTAAGCTTCCCCTCATAGAAACTATAACCATTACGCCCTGCCTTTTTAACCATGTACATCGCTTGATCTGCATTCTTAATAAGTTCCATCCCACTGTCTCCATCCCTTGGAAAGAGGCTGATACCAATACTTGGTGTGGTATACACCTCGTGATCACTTAGCGAAATGGGTATCTTAAATGCCGCAAGAACAGCTTGGGCAATTTGTTCCGATTGTTCACGGGTCACATTGGGAAGTAAGGCGATGAATTCATCTCCACCCATTCTTGAGAGGATCGCATCCTGACCAAGACATTCTTGAACCCTCACAACTACCAGCTTTAATAACTGATCGCCATTTATATGACCGAATGTATCATTTACCATCTTAAACCGATCGAGATCGATGAACAGGACTGCGGCTGTATGACCATGGTCGCCGGCTTCCTCCAAGTAAGCTTGTAATCGTTGATTAAAGGAGACTCTATTGGGTAAGCCGGTCAAGCTGTCGTAATAGGCGAGGTGTTGAATCTCAGCAAACATGCTTTGAAGTCTGGTGGCCATATCCTTGCTGTTAGATATAAGCGTATTAATTTCTTTTATAAAGCTGCCTTTCCAGTTCACAATCTGGTTCTCGGCTATTTTCTCAGGTAAATTAGTGGTTGTGTAGGTTAAAAGCTTAATCGGTCGAACAATGATTTCACTGATTACATTAGAAATAAAAATAAATATCAATCCACAGGCCAATAAAATACTGAATATTTTTATGTAGTAGCTATACAAGCGGTCACGATAGGGGGCAATCGGTGTCTCGACAATAATACTCCAATCACCCATTTGCGGAATTGTCATGATCTTGAAATAGGAGGATTCTCCCCATCTGTTCATTGGATTTCTGATAGCATCCGGGAACCAGTGATACAAACCGCCAATTATTTCACTTACTTCGCCCCTTTCTGCCCAGTTATACGGGTTCATAACGGCCAGATCATCACGAGTACTCGCAATAACCCTGTCATTCCGGTCTACGATTGTGACATTCATTAGTCTATTATTCGCCAGCTTTTTTAACTCCGTTGTAACATAGTTAAGATTTAGAACACCTACGACCGCCCCTGTAAATTCGCCGCTAATCATAATAGGGGAGCCCACAACGACAATGGGTTCGGCAACGCAACCTCTTCCAAGAAACACATCGGAAACAACGAATTGGTGTTTTTCTCTCATATATTCAAAGTAAGGCCGATCCGAGAAGTTTAAGCCAATCGTTGAATTTCCTTTGTTATTTAGTAATGGAGAGAACAGCTTTGTAACTCCGTTGCGATCAGCAATGTATGAAGTAGTAAAATCCGGATATAACGCCAGTAGATAAGCCATTTGGCGCTGCAGTGAATCCATCTCTTCCATCCTATTCTCAGCCGCCACCATCGATAAAGTATTCACTGCGGCAACATGAACTTCTCCCCACTCTGTGAGATCATTGCGGATGATAGCGGAATCTCGTTCAGTCTCTGACTTTATTTTTTCATTCATGTTGTGATACTGTTCATGACCGATCATCACCGTCACCAGAAGCAAAGTTATAAAGGCAAACGTGACAAATATGTTGAAAAGCACATCATGAAGAGAGCTCGACATCTTGCGTTTTTGGAATGATGGCCATTTAATAAGAGGCAGATAAGTAAAGATTAAACTGGAAATCAGTACATTTAAAATACCATTCACGGCATCCTTAAGCACAACCAGCAAGGAAGCGGTGAAATTCATATCCAGGGCATAACGATAGAATACCCATATGAGAGGCATCCCTAAAATCATCCAATATAGGCTATCAATAAGAACAATCCTTTTCCCTCTGTAGAAGACGCCGACAAATAAAGTTTCCAGCACAAAAACAAGCATAGCGTAAGGGTGATTCCAAAGAAACAAAGTGTAACCATTTACAATAGCCGATGCCACTAAAGCCCATTTAAGACCATATATCCGCAATATCAAAAAAGTAAATATACTACCGAAGATAAAATTGACCCCCAGCAATAGGGATAGGTTGAGCATATTACCTAGTAGTCCAAAAATAATCAGAGCTATGATAAATACAATCGACTTTTTAAATATACTCAATGTTCCCCCACCTTATGAATCAGGCCCATTGCAACAAAAAACCTCTCCCGAAAAGGAGAGGTTTCCTTGCCTTCGGTAACTGGCTGGCATAACATATCCAAATTGGAAATGTAATAGCCCCTGTAGTTTTGCGACCCCGTTTTTCAACGAGTGTGCCCTATTATTATTGAGATTATCTGAAAGAAAATACATTATTCGACATTAATCTACAAGCTGACACTAATTATAATTTATACTGCTGAGTGTTACAACCAATTTTTACATTTCTGTATGGCACCATTCATCTCAACGCCACGTATAATTCAAAACAGCCACTAAAACTAAAAAGACACCCCTTAAGGTGTCTTCACTAATACTCCATATGGAGCCGAACCGTGGCTTGTTAAATCCACAATTCGCCGATGTCACATGTTAAGATGTTTAGATACGCTGTTCTGTTCTACCACAACGTCATTATTTACCTCATAATACTGCGCTTGAGCATACCATAGCTCATGGTACTTTCCGCTCTTGTTGGAAACTAGCGCATCATGACTGCCTCTTTGAATTAGCTCGCCTTCGTGAAATACAGCAATATCGTCGCAGAAGCGGCAGCTAGATAGACGGTGCGAGATGTAAATTGCCGTTTTATTGCCGACGATCTCGTTAAATTTCGAATAAATCTCAAATTCGGCTACCGGGTCGAGTGCGGCAGTCGGCTCATCAAGGATGATAATCGGTGCATCCTTATACAGCGCGCGTGCTAGCGCAATTAATTGCGCTTCTCCACCGGAGATTTCTACACCCTTTTCGTCAAAGTCCTTGTATAAGCATGTTTCAGTTCCGCTCGGCATTGTGCTATACCGCTTCATGAAGCCCGCTTCCGTTAGGTATGCCTCAACCTTGGCCTTAGAGTAATCGACCCTGGTCGCTACATTCTGACCTAAACTGAATGAAAACAGCTTGAAATCCTGAAAAACAACCGAAAAAATCGACATATACTCTTCATGACTATACTTCTTAATGTTAATACCGTTGAGTAGAATTTCCCCTTCAGCCGGATCATATAGCCGACAAAGCAGCTTGATGAAGGTTGTCTTACCGCTTCCGTTCATACCCACAACCGCGAGCTTTCCGCCAACTTTAAATTTGAGCGATACGTTACGAAGCGTCTCCTGTTCTGACGAAGGGTATTTGAAGGAGACATTTCGAAACTCGATTTCGTAATCATTATCGCCATCAACGCATAGCGCACGCTTTTCAACGGGGAGCGAACCCTGGTACATTTTTGAGGGGATATCTAAAAAGTCGAAATAGATCCTCATACTTTCGTTATTTGCGCGAAGTACAGCGAGCTCAGTCATGAAGCTTGTAAAAGCGCCGGTAAACTGATTTATGCTTCCCACATACTTTACAATAGAACCAACCCCGAACAATCCCGCCAATGCTTTTAATCCGACAAACAGATAGACTAGGGTCGTGATCAAAACTGTCGAAATCGTAGTACTGCCCGAATATTTCATTTGAATTTTAGACAGCTTGCTAAACACCACATTAATGTCATTGTACAACGCCATAGATTCGCTTTCGATTAATGCCTTCTGATTATAGATCCGAATGTCTTTTCCTGCGCGATAGGCAGGGAGATAGTTGTTAAAATAATAATTGAATACCCGGTTGAATGAGATGATTCCACTCGCAGTTTGATGCATCTTTTGAGTCATGTTTGCATTTGCGTACATACTGACCATAACATTTGCAAGAATGCACGCCCCCAAGATCATCGAAGAGATTGATGATGATGCAAAGCCGTATATCCCCGTCAATTCGTGGCTGGCGTTTAGTGTAAACAACGAAAAAGTAAGCACTACCGAGAAGACAATGACAAACAGACTTTTGATGATCTCCTGATATGAAAAAAATAGCCTCCATATTCCTCCGCTGTTGATATTGCGGATTTCGTTAATCTTCTCTCTCAAACGGTGTGTCTCAGGATTTTCGACGCTTGTGTAGTCCATGTCTATAATTTTCTGGCTCAATCCCATTTCATATTGGTGTTTAAACTCCGCCTCTAAAGTAGAGATGAGTCTGCTCACTAATCTGATAATCAGAGCAACTATTAAATTTAATGATATGGTAATGGCAGCGTACTCGATTAAAGATTGAAAGGATTTCCCGTCGACGATACCGTCAATAATAAGCGCAGACATATAAATATTGACAAAGGGAGAGACCGCATCAAAAATCGCTCTGAGAACAATCAGAGAAAGCAGCCATGGACGGATTCGGCGGATTTCCTGCAGTCCTTTGACGATGTAGCGAATATCATCTATCAAATGCCTCATACTTCCACAACCTCCTTGTAGTAGTGACTTTGGAGGTTGAAGAGATCGGCGTATTTGCCTCCAAGCTTCATAAGTTCACTATGGTTGCCTTCCTCGATGATCTCACCATTTTCAAGAAAGAGTATTCGGTCGCAGAAGCGAGTGCTTGATAATCGGTGGGAAATGAATACCGAAGTTGCGCTTGATGTTAATTCGTTGTACTTCAAATACATTTCGTTCTCCGCAATCGGGTCGAGTGCAGCAGTCGGCTCGTCTAGAACGATGATCTTGCCACCTTTGTATAGCGCTCTTGCCAGCGCAAGCTTTTGTTTTTCGCCGCCTGATAAATCAATAGCGTGGTCGTGAATGCTTTTTAGCAGCACGGTGTTTTCTCTATTCGGCAGACTCTGCACCTTCTCATACAGCCCCGACAGCTTCAATACCTGTTCGAGTCGTTCGCTATCTATTTGCTTTTCCTCGCACAAGGCGATATTTTTCGCAATCGAAATCGGTAGTAGACTGATATCCTGGAACACAACCGACAATAGCGTGTAATAGTCATCACGACTATACTCGGTAATATTCACATTCCCTACCTTTATAACTCCCTCTGTGGATTGATATAGACCACATAGCAGTTTAATCAGTGTCGTTTTACCTGCACCATTAAGCCCTACCAGAGCAATTTTTTCTCCTTGCTTCACTTTAAAGTTTAAGTTCTTTAAGGTATCGCTTTCACTATTTGGATAGCTGAAGGAGACATGATCGAACTCAATTTCCGGGGAGCTTAATGGTAATTTCACGCCTTCTCCACGATTGAAATGGTCAGGCATATCAAGGAATTCGCGTACATCGCAAAAGCCGAGACTTGTCTTCTGAATCTCATTGTAGGAATCGACCAAGCCGAGTAGCCAGCCGGAATATTGGGAAATTAGCGCAAAGTATAGCACAAACTCCGCCACCGTAATCTCGTTCTGGGTGACTTGGTAAATCAATACTCCGTATACGATCCCGTCTCTAATAAAGGTCATCATTGCCGACAACGTATCAATGCCAAAGCCGCGTTTTTCTGTTTTCTTGATCCAGTGCATCCGATCTGTAAGCAGCCTTGCGAATACATCTTTAAACCAGTTGGACATGCCATAGAGACGCATATCCTTTGCAACCTCAAAATCTCCAGCCTTATTGCTAATGTAACCAAGCCTGCGATCGATCGGCACCCATTGATCTTTATTCCGATGTACCCAGTAATTGTGGCTCTTATTGACATAATAATTGACTATAGTCATCACGCAGAGCAGCAGCACAAGCCACGGGCTAAGCGCAATAATCAAGGCCGAATAAGTGATAAGGCCGATAGTATTAGCGCAAATATTGACGAATTGAGAAAAAAGTTGCTGTGTTCCGCCACTATCGTTGCCAAGTGTATTTAAGGCCTTCTGCATTTTGGTTTGCCCGTCAGGGTCTTCGATGTTGTCATAGTCCGTATCCATGATTTTATTACCACTCATATTAATATATAAAAAGCGATTACCGTAGGATCTCCATGCGATTATGGCGGTCATAAAGTTATTCAGCAAGTGAAGCGACAATAGTGCGGCTGATATAAACAACACATAAGTAACCAAGGTTCCTGCAGACGAACCATTCGACACAAGCTCCACTACAAATTTGGATAAATAAGCTCCGAGCAACGGCAATAGCACGACTATAGGGATTCGCGCCAAGATCGCCAAGAACAGTGCTTTGTCCACATGCCAAGATTTACGCAGCAGAAATAGGACATTACTTGGCAATGAATATAATGGCTTTGTATTCTTCTCTTTTTTCATCGACATACCTCCTTGCCATTAGGCTAACAGATCATGGAAAGGGACGACTGATTATTACATGAATGGTTAACATTCAAGCACGAATGGTTAAAGCGGCAGCATAACCTCCGTAGCAAACACACCTTCTTCATGCTGACGGTTGACATAACCATTGTATTTATCTGCGATCCGATCAATCCGCATCAGCCCGAAGCCATGGGTAGCGCTGTTTTTAGTCGAGATGAAGGCTTTTCCGTTTTTGATTACTTCTCCACTAACTGAGTTCGATACTGAAATATATAATTGCTCCTTCAATACTCCGATATATACGCGGATATAGCGTTCGGATGGGATGGGTTGTTTCAGGCATGCTTCCATTGCATTATCAAGCAGATTTCCGATGATCACACAGAGGTCAATTTCGGAGATTTGAAGCTTGCTTGGCACAGTTGCCCTTGCATTGACAGAAATATCTTTTGTGGCAATAAGCGACAGCTTACTGTTAAGAATCGCATCTATTAAAATATTACCAGTCTGGAGGACTGTATCGACAGTCGATAAGTCCGTATCGAGTTTACCGAGATACTCCTGAAGCTCGGTCGTTTGACCGAGTGCAAGGTGCGCCTTCATGGTCTGAATATGATTATGGTAATCATGTCGCCAGCCGCGCATCTGCATGTACATATTTTGCACTTCGTTAACGTGCTTTGCCATAAGATCATTCTGATAGGCAGAAATACGGCGATCTAGCATTCGGCCAAAAAGAAAATTGGCTAGCCCCATCTTCATTCCCCTTTAAAAAATTGGATAAAAGCCTGATTTACCTTGTCATACGATCGGCGTGAAAGCGGCAATACCCTATTGTTATCAAGTATGACTTCTGTTTTGGTAATTCGTTTGATATGCCTAAGACCAGAAATATAGGATCGATGGCAGCGGATAAAGCCTTCTTCAAGCTGATGTTCGATCTCGGTAATGGATTGCTTTACATTGTATAGACCGTCAGTCGTCTCAATGGCGACAGCATGAGCAAACGCCTCGACACAAAGGATATTATTAACGGGGATACGTACGCTCTCTCCATTGATGTTCAGCATGATTACGCGTTCTGCTCTGCTCAGACTTTTGTACGCCTTGTCTAGCACAGAGAATAATTTCTCTTCATTCACAGGCTTCATTAAATAATGCAAAGCCGATACCTCGTAGCCCTGCGCCATGAAATCGGGGAACCCCGTAATAAACACAATCTGCATCGATTCGTTGTCACGCCGAATATGATGCGCAAGCTCCACGCCGTTCATTTCCCCCATCTCGATGTCTAAGAGCAGAATATCCGTGTTCTTATCTTCTGTATAGCGAAATAGATAAGCCTCGGCCGATTCGAAGGTTTCAATGATCACTCTCTGCTTATTCGCCACAGCCCACTTATGTATAAGCATAGCTAAATATTTGATTTCAACTTGTTCGTCGTCACATATTGAGATATTAAGAATCACTGCTTGTCCTCCGCCAGAATAAATTACGTCTTCCAGAATACAGATACTTTATCAATTGTAAATTATTTCACCTTTACATCTGATTATAACAGACTCTCATAAGATTAAGACCATAGGCTGACTCTATGCCCAGGAGAACTAAAAAGGTGAATTCTATCAAAAAGGAATGTTCTTTTAGAACATGAGCGATCGTCTATAACGTATGCAACCCTCTTGAAATATCTACTACAAACTCTACTTCTTACTTACCGTCCATCCGTAGATGGTAAGCAATTAACAAAATTCTTCTTAAGGATAAATAAAAATCCACAACCTCATGCGGTTGTGGATTTACATGGTGAAGGGGAGGGGAGTCGAACCCCTGTCCGAAGATAACGGCACATAAGTTTCTACGAGTGTAGTCACGGATTTGATGTCACCCTAGAAGCCCCCCGTAACCGGGTCCCCTTCGGGTCAGCCTGATTATCTTCTTCAGCTCACCCCAGGCGGAGATGAGACAGCGTATTCCACTATTTGTTAGCCCCTATCCCTGTCACATGGACGATGCAGAGTAGAAGCACGCACACAGTTTCTTAGGCTGCGAAAGCGTAGTTGTTTTGTTGTTTGCCGTTTAATAGGCTTTAGCGTTGATAAAGCGGACGCGTCCCCACTACTTTAGCATCATTTAATATTCATCTTTATTTACATTAATAGAAAGATACTGATTAGTAATCTTGTTAGAGATAATATCAAACTCAGTTTTATCATTAATGTTGAACTCTATTTCCATTGAGAAGGACACTGTAATATCATCCTCCACACTAAAATTATTATAATTCCGAATTATATACTTGCCCTCCTCCTTATCATAATATGAATCATTATAATCAAGAACAGACACATCCGCCTCGATATCAACTTGAGCATCAAAAGTTAATGTGGCTCTACTATTATTAATTGCTACAATATTGGGTTCATTTATTATTTCTACTCCTGTCACTTTGATGCTATCGACATCGCCATCGTCGTCCCAGATATCAAATATGAAGTCTTCAATTTCCTCTTTTATAGATTCTTCTAGTAATTCTCCATGAACCAAAAAAGCAGAAACAATAAATGAATGCTGGTGTTCACTATCGCTAACTAACAAATCTATAAATTCGTCAATGCTGCTTAAATACGAAAGCCTAGAATTGTCAGCACAATACTCAGACAAATCGTTATCGGTGCTTATTATGTACATATTCTGATTATTATCTCCGCACCATTTGTCCAATGCAAGTAATGATATAGCATCTGGAAATTCCGATTTTTTCTTATTGCTGAAGGGAGCTTGCTTATTGAAATATAATGACATTAATGATCTCACGGAAATCCCCTCAACTGAAACAATAGTTGTTTCCGTACTCTTATTGAAATCTTCGTAATTCCCTATAATTTCGCCAGCCACGTTGTCCAGCCTTTTTCTATCAAAAATCGCGTTATAATCAGCTATATTACGAAGAATTCTCCCTTCTTTCCTTATACTATTAATTGGAGCTCTTGCTTCGTCTACCATGTCTTGTATATTAGAAATAATCTCTTGTTTTGTTACCTCAGTTGTAAATATAGTAATATGCTCATCCTCTGAAAGTTGTACAAGTCGAGTAAGTAAAAAATTTTCAAAATCGAAATTCATTTTGATAAAAGTAGAGGTATCTAAAAAAATATTAGTGGTGAATAAAGAGTCCATACTTTTCCTCCTATCTTTAATCTCTTAAGAGTTTTAATTGTCAACAACCTGCATTTGAGATTCTGATGGATACTGACTCCATACCTCTCCTTCTAAGATTCTTCCAGTGCGATGCTTCTGCACACCACCCCACTGTTTGAAGAAAAATGCAACTTTTTGGTCGAGACATTGATCACGAATACTTGTTGCCCACTCCTCTTTCATTGGTCTTGCCCCAAAACCTGATTCCCCGCCAACTATAACCCAATGTATACCATTAAGATTTAAGTTGTCTAAAGGACCCAACAACGGCTCCAAGGATAAAAACCTTCGATTTGCTGGCACCTCTCTCAGATGATCTATTCGAAACGTTACACGCTCATTTTCCACACTTACTCCTTGCCAGACATTTGAAGGCCAGGGTAAATCGCGAGCAAGATTCATCAACCGTTCAGATCGCTTGGTGAGTATTTGGAATGTATGCCAATGGGCTTTTTCCATTGTTTCAAAAACCTTTAATATAAATTCATACGGTACATCCTCGTGGAATAAATCGGACATAGAGTTTACAAAAATTCTTTTCGGTTGTTTCCATGTTAATGGAACCTCAATAAGATCATCATGCAAAGTTACATTAAAACCATTCAAATATCTAGGGTTACCCATTGCATGCAAGCGTTTAGCCATAGTTAATGCATAACAATTCTTGCATCCCTCAGAAACCTTGGAGCATCCAGTCACGGGGTTCCATGTCGCCTCTGTCCATTCAATATTTGATTTTGATGCAGACATTTCTCCGCCCCCTCTCGGTGTAAATTATATCATATATACAAAAAATTAGGATTTAAAATAAAGTGATTTGCTCAATAGTAGTGTATTCCCTAGGTTTATATCCAGCAGGAAATGAAGCCTTGATCTCCAGGTTATCAGCACTGGCACTTTTATAATTTGCAAATGATTGGCTAGAGCAATTAACATATATATTCTTTTTAAAGAGGTCCATACTAAAATCATAGATGCTTTTCTTATTTATCTTACTTCGAAATGGTAATGGTGAATTTTGCAGAAAAAAATCAATAACCTCTCCATAAGTAGTTACGTCATTATTAAATTTATTAATAAACTCCCCCACAAAATCATTATAAGAATATTGCTCCAGTTTGTTGGCTTCAGAGAAAAAGTCATCCGCCCAAAATGCCTTGTCAATATCATGCTTAAGTTGGTAATCCATTTCTATTTTTGGACGAAGTGAATCATATTCCACCATGGCATCTTTCATCTCTTTTAACCCGTCTCGACTTCTAGTTACAAATAACAGGTGAAAATAGATATTGGGATTGATATTACTATGGATGCGTTTTTTTAGAATATAAAGCGGAACAATGGAGTTTCTCCTCAGAGATAATTCATACATGTCAAGAATTTTATCTTCCAGTTTTTCAAAATTAAATCGCAATTTCGTATTCTTTAAAAATTTACTATCAGAACTTAACTTTATATATTCGCTAAGGTCCGGGGGAATTACATCCACTCCAAAAAATCTCTTTAATTCAGCATGACTACTTTTAATATTATAATTTCTTACAATAGAATAGCTCATAACATTAATTAAAACTTCATGTCGATTAACTGCTATAATTTTTTGGATATCACTCATTTGTACACCTTTGTAACCAAATGGATCAATAAAGTAAAGAGCAGGATCACGTTTGGTGAATCCAATCAATTTTTCAAGTTCTATATTAAACTGCCCATGGCGGTTAAATACTTTACCTGATCGATTCTCAAACCTATGAAAAAGTTCTTTTAATTTATCATTGTATTGTTCCTCGGTCTCAACTGTATGGATATTGAACTGCAGCCTGTTATTATAGTTCTGTTTGAACGACTCTTGTACTTTAAAAAGATTTTCGGTTGCGATTATCGGTGAGCCAGCCTCGCCGTCTCCAAATATACCTCTACCCGCAAAACAATCAACAAAATGACACTTTTCAATCTTGGTACCAAAGGATGCATTCATGAAGACATTCGCCCACCGTGTTAGATACCCAGTAAGTAGGGTGTGTTTAAGTATTGTTTGTATATCTTTTTGCTCAAAGTGCTTGTCTCCAACATTCATCAAAATACCTCCTTAATTAACACTCTGAGTTCCAAGAAAATACAATGCATCTCAATCAGATTTTACATAATTATCAAGGAAAATAATATTAAAAATCTCATTATTATTCATAACCAGGGCCCAAAATACGATTTTTTCATACTTTAAGCCCTGGTACTTATCAATTCTTATTCATATACATTGCTCAAGGTCTTTTTGTATAGCGTACGCTCCTCCAACTGTATATTGACCTCAATGTTGACTATTCCGCCTTCCCTCATAATCGTCACATTGGAGACAAACCTCTTCACCCACTCATTCATCATCTGCGGGCTCGGCGTTTCCTCATCCAATAAAGCAATCATCGTCTTAATGTCCTGCTGAAGCATCTGTAGGCTCTCCTGCGATACACTAAATGCCTGACTAGCTAATTGGTAATCGGCATGTTCTCTTCGTTTCTCCGTCAATTCTGAAGACATTTCGGCAATCATCTCCGCGTAATATGCTTTGCCACTGCCAGTTTGCAATTCCTGCTGCATCTGTTCAATCCGTTTCTCCAAGAAATTAATCTCAGCTTCCATGTTCGCTGCGGATACAATCTGGTGACGGTTAGCCTCATCATGATACTTACGAACCTCTTCCTCCAATTGATTATCGAATGTAAGCCGCAGTAACGCACTACGAAGCTTGTTGACGACGATCTGTTCAACACGATCTTTCCTCCAGCTTACATAGGGGCAGAACTCTTTGCCCTTCCGCATATAGCCACCGCAAACATAATATTTCTGACCTCCGTACTTCTTTGTCGTTGATGTTGAGTTGCCAACCATTCTTGACCCACACTTATCACAAGTAAAAATACCTCTGAGCCAAAATGGTGAAGCTGGCTTGACTTGATATGGATTATGAGTCACGCCGCCTCCGTTATGCCTCTTCTCGGAACGCTGCTGACAGAGCTTGAATAATTCTTCATTGATAATGGCCGGATGTGCATTCTCCGTAATGATCCATTCAGAGCGATCCCGCCACTTCTTCCCTTTGGTTTGATAGTCCTGCTTGTTCCATATTCTGCGGCCCAGGTACGATTCATTATGAATGATGGCTTGAATCGTACTGGCCGACCACTTCCCGCCTTTTTGCGTTGGAACATTACTCTCGTTCAGGAGCGAGGCTATTCGCTTGTAGCCCATCTCTTCATAGGCATACTGATTGAATATATAGCGGACTGTATCAATCTCTTCCCGTGGTCCAAGTACCCATACCGCTTTTGTCTTTTGGTTGCCGAGTGCGATATGTTCAGTACGATAAGCGTATGGAGGCGTACCACCATTGTTGTAACCTTGCTTAGCATTCTGTGTCATACCTTTACGGACTTCTACGGCCAGATTAGCATTGAAGAACTCCGAGATCACTTCCAGCATCCCCTCAAGCAGCATATCTTGCGGAGAATCAGCCTCTGTCTGTTCAACAACGGAGATCACCTTAACCCCGCATTGCTTCAGCAGAGCCTTGTAAAGCACATGATCTCCACGGTTACGTGAGAAGCGGTCAAACTTGTGTACAAGAATTGCTTCAAAAGAACGATTTGTACGTTTCGCCATTGCAATCATTCGCTGAAACTCCGGACGATCATCGGTCTTGGCAGACTTTCCTTTTTCGATGAATTCATTAACGATAGTCCAACCCTTAGTTTGGCAATATTGCTGCATAGCTTTGAGCTGGGCCGGGATTGATAATTCTTTCTCTGCTTGGCGTTCCGAAGATACACGTGCATATACGACTACTTTCATTACATTCAATCTCCTTTGTATAGATTATTTTGGGTACAAAAAAAGCAGGCACACCGTCAATGCGGCATACCTGCTGGGGACAAGCTATTCAATTGGATATTTCTTATTCGAACTTTGTGGGCCTACGAAGCTCCAAAACTGACTGAGCAGCATTCCAGAGCTTATCATCTATGATTGGGGGATGAGCATCTTTTACAACGATCCATTCAATCTCAGAATTTCTGGTGCCTTCTACAATGCATTTTTTATTCCATATACGATAGCCACGATAAGCTTGATTGCTAAGAATGGAAAGCACAGTTGAGGGAGTCCACCGTCTCCCACCAGCACCTATACGGTTCAGTTCACGCATAATGCGTTTTCCTCCCCAACCTTCAGCAGCCAACTCAAAAATAGTCTGAACAATTCCAACCTCTTCATTTGATCCCAGGCAATATGTGACTTTAACGCCTTCACGCTTCCGGCGATAGCCAAACGGAGCTCGCCCTCCACAATGATATCCCTGCACTGCATTCTCTCTCATGCCTTTGAGCGTCTCATGTCTGAGATTGACGTTATAAAACTCGCTGATAACCTCCAGCATCCCTTCCAATAAAACTCCATGCGGTGTATCTGGTTCTGTCGGCTCTGATGCTGAAGTCACGATAACGCCTTGTTTCTTCAACAACGCCTTGTAAATGACATGATCTGCACGACTCCGGCTAAAACGGTCAAACTTATGCACCAGGATCATCTGGAAGCCCTTATCGCTTTTCTGGGCGGCTGCGATCATCCTTTGGAATTCTGGACGGGCATCGGTTTTAGCCGATTTGGCTTCGTCAATGTATTCATCTACAACACTCCAACCTTTGTCCTCTGCGTATTTGATTAATGCTTCTCTCTGAGCCGGAATGGACAGCTCTTTATTGGCTTGTTGCTCACTGGACACTCTCAGATAAATAACTACATTCATGGTTAATTGGCCTCCTATGGCGATGTGGTGTTACGCAGATACCTCCAGAACGCAAATAAGAGCCAAGGGATAATCCCCTGACTCTGGTATAATGCTGAATATCATTCCTTTACTGCTTGATTGATCCTCTATTAATCAGTCCTTTCATCGTTGGATTATCTATATAATCAGCACAAGTTGTACTGGTACTTAATGGTACTGAAAAAGCCGCAATCCATAGGACCACGGCTTCTAAGACTACTTTCTATTCATAGAGCACTTTCTGAGCAAGAATGCTGAGAAGTCTTGCTTCATCCTTGCTGATATCCGGTTTGTTACTGGCATAGAAGTAAAGAGCCCGTCGAATCTCACGCAGTTCCTCTACATTTAAGTCTTCGGATAAGTTTTTAGTCCACATTTGGTTTCCTCCTCTCCTGTAGAGTATCTATGTAATCAGAAACTGAATAGCCTCTGCTGATTCATTATTACGCCTTTAATTGTTTTATTTACACAATATAAAAGCCCTTAACTGAAAAACTCAGTCAAGGGCTCAGAAACAAATTATGCTAAAGCTAATTAGCTTTGATACTTCAAGGAATTCATTTATTCCTTAAGAGCATCATTCATAAATTGAACAAACAATTTGTCCGAGAACAGAACAACCTTATTGTCCTTCGTCAGCATATAGAAGCTTTTGGCATCCACGCTTACATACGCAGTAGTCACATAATAATAGGGGTTACTGGCTCCAACGAAAAAGACATCAAATGCATAATACTTTTTGCCATTGATTATCTTTGTCTCATAACCATCTTCTATGTTCGGCTCCCGCGTGAGCAATGGGCGAACTTTGGCATCTAGTACCTTGAGCCCTTCAGCCTTGGAGAGACTCTCAAACGATGCGTCAAGAGTGACGGAATATATCTCACCAGTGTACTTGTCTATATAGTGGAAGAAATCATACTCATATTCGGATGTGCCACCTTGAAATGTATAGAATCTGAGTAGGTCAGTCCCTTTACTTTTGACGGTTACGCCGTTGCCCAGCAAGGATTTTACTTTCTTTAACGCTTCAGTCTCAGTAAGGGCAATTTCACTAGCTGCATGCTTGGGTTCGATAGCGACCACTTTCCATGCTTCTTTCCAGGCAGTATCAACAATCAGCCCTTTACTCAGGAGCTGCAGGGGTACCATGGTCGTATTGTTAATGGTCTGCGGCGGCACATCAAGTGTAAGCTTTTTCCCGTTTACATAAGCCGTCTTTTGACCCAATGTAAAAGTGACCTCGTTGGACCCATACTTGATCTTGATAGGCTTCTTAGCGGACTGGAACTGCAAAGTGGCTTTCAAAGCGACACTGACTGGATTGATCGCTACCATGACTCGCCCATTTTTCATTGCAGCAAGCTTGTCCTGCTTAAGATAATCGCCGTTTACCATAACCTTGATGGTTTGTGTAGGATCGGCATGCACATGACCACCTGTACCGATTGAGGCCAGAATCAAACATAATACTAACATCATCTGAATTGCTCTTTTATTCATTTCGTTACCTCCAAGTATAATAGGAACAGATATTGCATTAGAATCTGCTCATGACCGGAACAATGATTTCACTCTTTCTGGAGCCGAAGTAATCCACGAGTCCATCGTAGAATTTGTCTGATATCCCTACGGCCTCCTGAAGAGTCCAGATTTTTTGGATGAATTCAGCTTTACCGATTTCTCTGATCAAGTAATTCATTAAATGAATGACAAATCCGTTGCTCGCTTCTGCAATTTTCTCCATGTGTTTAAATTTGATCTCAAAATACGGAATGATTAAAAGAGCTGCCCCAACACCGCCAAACGAATCCGCGTTAAAGCCATTGAGCGTGCTTCGAATTTGATTCTTTTGTTCCGTATGCAATCGAAAGCTTCCGATACACGTACAGATCATATCTCCAATTCGTTTATTCAGTTTCGCGTCGCCGTCTTCGGCCATATGAGAAAAAATAATCTTATCTGTCTCATTCTCAACCAATGAACCCAGTTTACTTATCTGCATGTTTGACTTCCTTTCAGTGGTTCATCTTCCTGATTATATCTTCGACCATATCTGATAGTTCGATGCTCTGCCTCAAGGACAACTGCATCTGAGCAGACAATTCAGTGACAACATGTGCAAAAAGCAAGGATTCTTGTGAACCGCCATAACGCCTAATATGCTGCACTATACTATCCAATAACTTGTCATCATCCCCTATTGTCGCAAGATAGAAGAGTGCCCCTGCACCCAATGTGCCGTTAGAACAGCCAAGACATTGAAGCGTAAAAAAGATAGCTCCGCTGACTTCGAGATACACCTCATGGGGAAGCATGTTGCATAATTGCTTAATTTTATCCATTACCAGCACGTTGAAAGACTCCTTCAACAGGTCGATTAATTCTTTTGATACAGCTCGATCAGTCTATCAATTTGTGCGTATGCCTCCGTTATCAACGTGTCAGGAAACTGACGCTTCAACAGCATAACCTGAATCACCGATGCCACCGTTTTAATAAGATGCTTCTGCCACTGCAAACTTGAGGTCGATACCTCGAATTCCATTCTGGATGATGGATAGCTTGCTCCATGCTGGGAAGTGATGAACGTTTTAACGCATATCGCTTTCTCTGGGACGTTATTAAATTCTTTCTGACAAATGTAACAGTGAACCATATGTTCCCGTGTTCCTGACGTAGTGTGCCTATGGCGATTGGACGGTGTAAAATAGTCAGCCGTTGTCCATACAGCATAATGAGGGCATGGAGATTCAGGCGGGACCTCCTTGAAGCATTTGACGCATTGTGCTGTATAGGGGGTATTAGGCTGATAATCAAAAACATCTCCTTCAAAAACAGGAAATCCACATTTACGACAATAGCCGTCGAACCGAGAAACCATAAGCATGTTCAGGACACCTCTCTGTTATGAACGAATCCATTATCCTAGAAGCGATGCAGCCTTGTTCATGCATAACCTGTTGTATTCCTCTTGAGTATCCGGTGCTATTGTTATATGCCCGTATTTTTTCGAGCCAAACCGCCCGAAGTATGGATCAATAGAGCAGCGGTAATTTTCTGCAATCGCTTTTTCCTCTACTGAAGCTGCTAGAGGATCGCAGAAGGCATGGCCCATATGTCGCAGATTATCAATGTCCATGGTGCCCATTAAGTTAATACATTTTTTGTAGCAATTTATTGAGTTCTGATATTGACCGAGTATGTAATAGATTTTCCCAAGGTTCTTGAAAGGCTCCGGTTCACTTTTGATCCAGTACACAACTACCAAATAACATTTCAAAGATTCCTCATATTTTCCGTTACGCTTATGTTGCAGTCCTTGCTGCATTAAGTTGACCGCAGTTTGAACATCCATCTTCCATACCTCCAGCTATTATTCAAAAAATGGTCTTCCGTCTTTAAACATTCCTTTGTGGCACAATCTCCCATCACTGAAGTAGGACGTTCCGTGTCCGTTAAAGTCACCGTCCTTAAGTTCACCTTCATACATCAAAATCCCATTCGTTTCCCAATATACTTTGCCTGTTCCGTGATAAATTCCATCTTTAAACTCACCGACATATCTGACACGACCGCTGGGATAATATTCAGTGCCTAAACCATTTTGCAGCGACATATTGATTTCCTCCCTCCAAGTTGCACGTTCATAAGCAGTAACCACATAAGCATACAAAATGTGCCAATATACGTCAATGCTTATGGTTGTAATATAATAATTCTTGAAGTCCGTTACTGTTTCTTTCACTTTCCACTACATTCGTGAAAGGAAGGGAATGGTCGCATGGATGATAAAATAGATTACAAGCTCATTGGAACTTGTGTACGCGAAGAGCGATTAAAATACAACCTGACTCAGGAAAAGCTTGCGGAGAGCGTAGGGATATCAGCTTCCTACCTGGGTTTGCTAGAGCGTGGGGAGCGTATTCTCTCTGTCGAGACCCTGGTGAGATTGTCCATTGCTCTGAATGTTTCTACCGACACCTTGCTTAAAGCAACGCTGGACAGTGTGGAAAGAGATGGCTTCGCCCTTCAATTCGCATTACTAACAAATGGTTTGGATGATCCTCAAAAACAAATGGTCTTAGATGTTGTAAAGGCCATGTTGCCACACTTCAAACAGGGGCAACACAACAACGACTAAGAATAAACATCAAAGCCCTTTATACGGAGGGGTCGCCATGATAGGCTGATGCCTTATCGCCGTGAATCATGGCGACAGAGGCTCCGTGTCAAGGGCGGCTCAAACGTAGCAGTGAAGGTGCTACATCAGGCCACGCTCTTTCATTGAGCAGTAATTCTCATTAGCGATGATTAGATGATCCAAGAGCTGCACTCCCATAATCTCTCCTGCGTTCACCAGACGTTCTGTAAGAGCAATATCCTCCCGTGAAGGTGTTGGGTCACCTGAAGGATGGTTATGAACGGCTATGATCGCAGCAGAGCTTCTTTTAACAGCGGCTTTATAGACCTCGCGTGGATGGACAATAGCTGAATCCAGTGATCCAATAGCAATAGTCTCTTTACCTATGACTCTGTTCTTCGTATTAAGAAAGAGCACTACGAAATGCTCCCGTTGCAAGTAGGCGAGCTCCGGCATCATGAGGTCTGCTGCATCTTTAGGAGAGCATATGGTATATACCTCTTGGGTTGGTGCGTTCAAGATACGTGCCAGTTGCAGAGCAGATATGATCTGGAGGGCTTTAGATTTGCCTACCCCTTTAATGGTTAGCAGTTCGTGTTCATCTACATCTAATAGTTCAGGCAGAGTCGTATAGCGGCTGAATAATTGCTTCATTACATATCCCTCTGATTTTTCGCAGAGTGTATCAGCTAGTAGGGCTTTCAGAGTATTCATTTGATATGATTGCATGTCGATTGACCTCCATATGGTTAAAATGCAAACAGAAGAGACCGTAGCGGCCTCTCCTGCTTGTGGACGAACTATATTTTTGGTAAGCTTATGATAAGTTTGAATTACTTGGTGTGCTCCTTCTGTGGGCCACCTTTTTTTGTTTGGTTAATCTTCATTTGGTGCAGGACAGATTGAACGAGCAATCGCATGTACTTACGGCCTTCAGGAGAATCAAGATAAGGTGGAGCCTTTGTCTTCGTCTTACCCGATGATGGATGATACATAATGTTCTCCTTTCGTAATAAAGATCAAATCAGGCTTTGTTAAGCTTTTGTAGATGTCTTTGCAACTGTTGAGCGAAATACTTCTCAAAGTAACGCCGCATGTAGTAAGCAGCATGTTCTTCCTCCAGTTTCCAGCACCGGATAAAGTACGTGTACAGCACAGTGCCAGCCATACGAATGTGGCCGTTCATGACCAACTGTCGCATCAGCATGGTTATGTCTTCTGGAAGACCTTGTTTTTTGATCATTGTTATCACCTCCTTTCAAGAGTGCTCCCTTCTATAGACTGCCTCAGCTTCCACCCTATTCCCCAGAATTGGGGAGAAGGTATGAAGCGTCACATCTGAAGAAGTTTCCGATAAATTTATCGTAAAGCCTCTAATCCCCCTCGGTTAAGCCCAACTCTAAAGTCACATATTTCACCTTCCTCTTATTCGCTGCAAACAGAACAACACAAATGGATCTGTATCATTAAGTACATGGACGCAGATTACAAATGACACCCCCCGGGCAATAATTCTCAATAGGCCCTTCTTTATAATTATCCTGGAGGAGTCAGGAAATTTTCTTTATTTTTGATTCCTTGATACGCTTTATCATCAGGTATATTGAGAAAAAACAGCACAAAAAAAACCATTTCTCCAAAACGGAAAAACGGCTTATTTTTGTGTGAATTTATTATATTTTACCAAAACCCCTATAGTATTAAGCTTTTCGTGAAGTATATGCTATTTATCCATTTGGACATGTGTAATGGCTACTTTTAATCGGTAATATTCCTTTAAGCATGTCCAATGCCACCTTCTGTAATCTTCCTCAAATCAGTTTTATTTTTTCACTAAATATTAAAAAAGCCCCAGACAACCGGTAATAGAAACGGCGAGGCGGTCAATGACCGTACTCGCCATTTCTTTTATTGGAGGGAATCTACTAATGATCAATTTACAACAACTGAAACAACTCCGCAAGGCCCGTCAAATCAGCAATCTGCTGGGCTTCTCCAGTGCCAATGCTTATTGGCGGATGGAGCATGGGCTTACTCCGCTTAAGGCAGATCATCTTCATGTGCTAGCCAAGCACCTTCATTGCTCTCTCGATTCATTTTTCCTGAACGAAGAAGAAGGTGACAACAATGAATAATACTGCCGTCATCAATCCTACACCTATTCAACGTAACATTCACATTAATATTCATGACAAAGATTATGATGTGAAACCTAGCAGCATTGTAATTGGTCAACGGAAGAATCGTAAAACAGGCAATTCAGAATCGGTTACCGCTGTGACAACGATAAATAATGAGATTTTTCTTCCAAAGAACAATCGTATTCTGTCCTGTAATGAATTCGTCGATTTGGTTACTCGAAGAGGGCATGCCTTTACTCCATCCGTATTCGGCAAGGCAAATCCAGATAAGAATCAAGACGGAGGCCTCAGCAGAAAACAAGAATGCGTATCAGAACTTGCTCTTCTTGCTGTTGATTTTGATAACGATCCGAAGACCGTAGAATCACATGGATACGTTACCTGGGAGGATATACTCCAGCGTGCTCAACGAAAAGGGATCAATGTCTGGCTCATCTATCCCTCGTTTAGCTACTCAGAGGCCCGGCATAAGTTCCGTTTGGTATGCAAGCTTGATACACCAATAACCGATTGGCGTGCTGCCAAAGCGGCCATTCTTGCATTTAACGGCATTTTTCCCGAAGCGGATAAGGCCTGTAAAAGTTTGGGACAAGTATTCTTCGGCTGCAACGCTGGCCCTCTATATCGTAATGACTCCGCCTTTTTGGATGTTGAGCATATCTTTCAGCTATTTTTTGGCCAACGCAATCATGATAAGCATGACAACCGTGCCCGTGATCTAAAGGCATATTGTAAAGCCTGTGGCGTTCAAATGGGACGATACTTGCCAATGATCGCTTCTCTCTCCGATATTAATATTAAAAAAGATGACGGTTCCGACGCGAATGTATATATATATCAATACAATCGCGGCCAAAACGTCAAAAAACTCAGTTTTACATGCGATGTGTCTGAAGATGATATGCGATACGGAAAAAAGAGAGCTGCAACAAGCTCATGCATTTTACAAGAAACCAAACCGCACGGGCAAAAAAGGGGCCAGAGACAGTCTAACAATCATTATACGATGAAGGAAATCCGCGACTATAGCTTCGATGAAGCAAGTATGCATTGCCGATTGCTTAGGGAAGCAATTTCCGGCTCCCATTGGTTAACCCAAACAGAACTATGTCTGATGCTCTCCAATCTCATGTACATCCGTAGCGGCATGACAAAAATGGATCAGATTCTGCATTCACGAGATGGGCGAAATGAGCGACTTGAGAACGACTCTTTTGTTGATGGCTCATATGAAATCTCGGATCGCAAATATCAATTCTGCGATGGGGGTACTACACACATCCAGTTCCGCAATCAAGGAATGAGTCCTTGGAGCTGCGAGTCCCGTTGCCCTTTCTTTCATCAATGCGGAACTAAACGGATTCTGAACGCGGGTAAAGGTGGCAAACTATTTGTTACAAGAATGAGCAACGATGAGACAGTCTCACTATCGGATACACGTGGGCAATTACCCGATGTGTATCGTGAGGCTTTAGCTTCAGATTCTCTTTTCAATGCAATAAGAGTTGATGTTGGTACGGGGAAGACCTACACGATGCAAGATGTGATGATTGAGGAAGCCGCAAATGGAAAGCGTGTCATTTACGCCGCCTCTACCTACCTTCTTGGATGTCAGACGGAAACTGATCTTCGTGATAAATTAGATAGATATTCTATTGCGAATGTTGCCGTTTACCGATTTGCGGATATTCGCACTCACCTACCAGAAGACCTTAAGTCGAAAACTGAATTCCTTTATCGTGTAGGAGCTTATGAGAAAGCAGCAGCACAAATCCGTGATTGGATAAATAAAGAGTACACCTTGTGTATGCAGGTTGAGGAGGGCAAATGGACGACCAAGGCAAAAGATATCATCGCCTATAAACAGAGTACAGAAGCATTAAGAGACTCTGGAACGACTAATTGCATCATCATACTCACACATGCCAGATATGTAAACTGCAAAAACGTTAAAGCTGACGTGGCATTTATTGATGAAGATATATTGATGAAATCCCTGATAAGAGTTCAAGACTTCAAATTATTTGATCTTAAGAAACTTTCGGATAAAGCAAAAGAGCACACCCTAAAGGGAGCGGAATCATTAGAACACCTAGTTTCATTAGTAGAAGGTTCATCAACAGATATGACCATCCCCATGCCTTCTGTTCACTATCATGGAATTGCTGACGATCTGCTAGAGCTCATAAGCAGTAAGAAAGCAATTGTCGATTCAAAAGTGATCGACTTCCTGACTCGTGACACAGAGGCCTTTCAGAAGTCTAGTTATCATGGTGATAATACAATCTTCTTTGCATCCAAACAGGAGTTGCCAAAGATAAAAACGATCATTGCATCTGCCACAATCAATCAGATCGTTTACGAGAGATTCTTTGGTGATCCTCTACGTATTTGGAATCTTCCTTTGACGGAACTTCAAGGTCGATTGCTCCAGTATCCTTCTGAAGGCTTTTCTAACAATACTGTACTCAAATCATATATGCGAAACGAAGACAGCAATAAAATCGTGAATGACTTTAAGTCATACTGTGAAGGGAAGAATGTCATTTGTACTAAAGAGGTTGCCAAATTGGCCAACAACGCTGGAATCCAGTTCAACCTTATCGGCACGTATGGAAGCTTAGAGGGGCTCAACTCTTATTCAGGCGTTGATATTGTTCTCTTCGGAATGCTGCATCAGCCACCCGTTGTATATTCTCTCTTCGCTTATGTATTGAACCAACGGACAGGTATTGGTGATTCATTTGAGAAGACCGCCGCTATTATCGAACGTAACAATTTCAGATTTTCATATAACGCTATGTCAGATGATCCCTTGTTACGAGAAATCCAATTTTATCATCTGGAGGAGCCCTTGATTCAGGCTGTTGGGAGAGCTCGTTTGGTATTGCCTGAAAACAAGAATACCACAGTAACGGTGTATTCCAACCTTCCGCTACCTCCGGCCATTATACAATAACCATCAACAGAAATGCCGAAGCTCTTAATAGATAAAAAGATACACAGTGAAGAGGAGGAGATGCAAGCCAACGATAGTCCTGAAGGGGATGAAGAGTAGCGTAACGCGAGGCATCTGTAATAACAAAAGGGAGCACCCTCACATTGGATACTCCCTCATTGTTTACTTTCTCAAAGCATTAATCTCTTGCTCTGTTAATCCAGTAGCCTTAGCAATCGTCTTGATATCCAGATTCATGGCAAGCATATTTTTAGCCACTTTCTTTATACCTGCTAGTTCTGCACTTCCCAGCATAGAAGCCTCATCATGCAAATATTTCTGTCTGGCCTCATACAACCGTCTAGCATCCGAATCCTGACTCAGATATTGCAGGGTATCCATGGCCTTTTCTAAACCCGGTTCATTCATCTTCAGCACCTCCCATTGTGATGTATCGGCACCCTTTAAGAACAACAGCCAATTGATTAATCCGCCTTCAGACGGAACTGTACGTTCATCCAGCTTCGGTAGCTCCAGGAAATGGACCTCAATGTCATCAATCAAGGATATCCCTGTCCGGTCTTCCCGCAGATGAAATATGTTATGATATTGCTCATTCTTCAAGAACGAATAGTTTAAAATATTGATCGTCACGCATTTCTTCAACTCTGGATATTTATCGCCCTCACTGAGTTGACTCGCATACCGTTTGCTCCAATAAAAGAGCGTTCGTTTCTCTTTATCGTACTTATTAAACAGTTGCATCTCTATATCAATCAGTTTGCCTTCAGAGGTCTTGGCGTAAACATCAAAGATGGATTGTTTGTCGAGCGGATCATCTTTATCCGTATAGGGATTCATCAGAATGATCTCAGTCAGCGGCGGCTCGCCAGCTTCCATAAAAATACGGTTGAGAAAAGCCATCAGCTCATCCTTGTTATTCTCGCAGTCAATGTCCGTTTAGAATCACATGCGGTCCCAGTAAAATCAATCGACAATGACTTCTTGGGTTATCTAATATAAATTGCAAACATACGTAGAAATGCTTAATAAAACTGCCTTTTTAATGCATAGTTCATAGTGGAAGCACTTTTAGGAAAATAAGAATATAAGAATATTTGAAGACTTTAGAAATTGACATACAGAGGATGCGAGCAGAAGAAAAAATAACGCCGAAGGGGTTGTACTTATAACTGATTACGTTGTAATTAGAATGTCCATCTTTATAAACCAATTCGTACTCTGAAATTAAAATAAGACCAGCACGAGGCAGCTCCTAGACAGAACCACAACACCAGTCTTCAAATTAATTATACATCTATAAGTTATAAAGTCAAGATTAAAGTCAAGAAGAAATGAGACCAGCACAAGGCAGCCCCTAGACAGAACCACAACGCCAGTCTCATTATATTCATACCCGTTATTCTTTAAAATATACTATTTGCCAATCAATAATCTCATGGGTATTTTATATATCCCATGCAGATTTTGCCCCCCATTAGGCGAAGGTACTAGACAAGTGCGGCTTTGAACAATTGAATAAAGATGGGCAATCCATGTACTAAATGGAGTTGCGGGAGTGTCACCGACACAAAGCTCATGATATTTTCTAATTATACCTGCACAAAGATCAGCTAATTGTATACTTTCTTCAACACGTGAACTCACGAAAAATGCCGATTCTACAATAGACGTGCAGTCATTACCTTCATTTGATCTAAATAGATAATTTTTCATTTTATGAGAAATAAGCATGTCATTACCTTCATCTTGTGAATCAAAACTAACTATACATTTTTTTCCTCGCATGTATGAATAGCCATTGATTCTTTGTAAAAGAAATCTGTAATGATTAGGAAAGCTAACCTTTTCCACTTGTAATAATTCTTCGGGATGTTCCATAACAATTGCAAAAACCTTTAAATTTAATATGTTGTTAAGCACTTCATTTATGACTCGATCTGCAAAAATCTTGTTGTTTGTATTACGGGTTAATGATTTAGGCTTGAGAACATTAACAGCTTTCAACTCCACATCATGTCGCCCAAAAAGATCCATTTTAATATTATACATACGTAGCATAATATTTCTCACTTCATCTTTTGGTATACAAACTGCAGCAAGCACAGGGTGCTTTGTTTCGTCATTTGGATGTGGAAATCCGCTTTCATCAATATATGCTAACAACAAAAAACCTCCTTTTTTCGACTAATTTAATAATACTACGAGCAAATTATTTTAAAAGAATCTCAAGAAATATTCATTGGTTACGTGGCGGCCAAAACCTTCTGTCTCCGTATAGCCTCAGTGAAACTCACTGTATCCATTAACAGCAAGCCCCCGAAACCGCGTCACAGCAAGCCTTTTAACCACCACGTATAGTCCAAAACAGCCGCTAAAACGAAAAAAGACACCAGTTAAGGTGTCTTTCACTGATACTCCATATGGAGCCGAGGGGAGTCGAACCCCTGTCCGAAGATAACGGCACATAAGTTTCTACGAGTGTAGTCACAGTTTTGATGTCACCCGAGTATCGCCCCGTAACCGGCTATACGTTGGGTCAGCCTGATTATCTTCTTCTGCTGACCCCAGGCGGAGACCAGACAGCGTATCCCACTACTTGTTAGCCCCTATCCCTGTCACATGGGCGATGCAGGGTAGAAGCACGCACACAGGTTATTAAGCTGCGAAAGCGTAGTTGTTTTGTTGTTTGCCGTTTAATAGGCTTTAGCGTTGATGAAGCGGACGCGTCCCCACTACTCGCTGCTCATGCTCGAACTACCCCCGTCGAATCCAAGAACGGCCCCTCATTAGAAAGGGCGCTTCGGATCAAGCGGATCTTCTAGCAAGAGAGATCCAATCCACAGCCTCTAAGATTAGAGGACTGTCACGAAGCAAAAATCTTACTTACACAGTATAGCACACTTATCAACACTTTAACACGTGGGTTAAAGGAATTGAAGGGTAGATCTGGAACTCCAGGAAGAGCCGCACCATCGGCTTATCTGGCGATCTTTTGTTTCTCACGCAGCGCACGCGCGATGTCGCGTTGAGCGTCTTTTTTGGCGGCGGTGTCGCGTTTGTCGTATTGCTTCTTCCCTTTACCCAGGCCGATCAGCAGCTTCGCGTAGCCATTGCGCACATACACCTTCAGCGGCACAATCGAGTAGCCATCCTGCTTGGACAGACCGAGCAGCTTGCTAATCTGCACCTTATGCATCAGCAGCTTGCGTGTGCGTGTCGGGTCCGTCGGGTTATTGCGGTTCCCCTGTTCAAAAGGGCTGATGTGCATGTTGTGCACATGAATCTCGCCGTTCCGAATGGTGGCAAAGGCATCGCCAATGTTAGCGCGGCCATTCCGCAGCGACTTAATTTCCGTACCGGTCAGCACTAAGCCAGCTTCATAAGTGTCCTCGATAAAATAATCATGGGAAGCTTTTTTGTTCTGGGCGAGCACTTTCCCGTCTGCTTTTTTACCCATGAAAGTCACCCCTTGAATCGAATTTCCCGTTTGCACGGAGTCAAATGTCAGATCTATATTGTATCAAAAGCGGTCACACGAACGCAAGGAAGGATGATCCTCTCCTGTGCGGACACAGATCAGGCGATTGTACCAAGATCGCTAATGGAACAAATTGCACCAAGGATCATTAGTTGTGCGAAGCATATCAATACTTATCTTAAAAAAAAGCGCTGCTTCCCCTCACAGGAAGCAGCGCCTTATATCGTATTCAGCTTACTCTTGCGTTTTTTTCTTTTTCTTGCGGCGGCCACTGCCCTCAGGACTGCCGCTTTTGTCGCTCTGCTCCGCGTTGCCCGGTGTCACGGAAGGGCTGATGAAGACGCTGCCCTTCTTTTTCTTCTTGCGGCGGCTCTTGCCTTCGCCGCCGCTGCTGCGGCCCTCGGCCGCCGGCCCGCTGCCGAGATCCTCGCGGCTGCGGAACCGCGTGCTGGCGTCCACGCCGCGCAGCTCGCTGCCCTGCTCTGCTCCGCCGGTAGGGGCGCCATAGCCGCCCTTGCCAGAGCCGAAGCCGAAGCTGATGCCGCGTCCCCCGGCACCGCCTCCGGCCTCTCCGCCGCGGCCACGCCCGCCGCCGCGCTTGCCGCGTCCGCCAGCCGGCGCACCGCCGCTGGCTTCTTCCGCTGCGCGCGGCCCTTCCCCGGCGCGAGCTACCGCGCCGGGCTTGCCCTTGCCGGCGTGCGCTGCGCCGCCGGTTTTGCCCTTGCCCGCGCCGCCAGCGCTGCCGGGCTTCCCTTTACCTGCGGCGCGCCCCTTGCCGCCGCCGGCTTTGCCACCAAGCGGCTTGGCGAAGCCGCCGCCTGCTCGGCCGCCCTTACCGCCACGACCGCCATAGCTGCGGTGCTCGCCCGCAGCGCGCGGCTTCATGTCGACCAGCTCGAAGTCGATCGTATGGTCGTCCATGTTGACCTTGGCGACACGGATCTTCACCTCGTCGCCAATGCGGAACACCTTCGAGGTGCGCTCCCCGATAAGCGCCATATGGGCTTCGTCGAAGTGGTAGTAATCATCGCTAAGCGCGCTGAGGCGGATCAGGCCTTCGACGGTATTCTCCAGCTCGATGAACATGCCGAAGCTGGTGACACTGCTGACCATGGCATCGAATTCCTCGCCAACCTTGTCCTGCATGTACTCAGCCTTCTTCAACTGTTCCGTATCACGCTCAGCTTCTACGGCCACACGCTCGCGTTCCGAAGATTGCTGGGCGATTTCCGGCATCCTACTGGAGAGATATTCATGACGCTTCTCTGTGAGCGCCCCGCCATTCTCGATGACCTCACGCATGACGCGGTGAATGACAAGATCGGGATAACGGCGGATCGGCGATGTGAAGTGGGAGTAAAACTCGGCTGCCAGTCCGAAATGGCCTGTGCTCTCCGCATCATACTTCGCCTGCTTCATAGAGCGCAGCATCATGGTACTGATGACGGTCTGCTCCTTCGTCCCTTGAATCTGTTCCAGCAGATCCTGAAGGGCGCGGGGATGTACCGAATTACCCCGGCCTTTGACATGATAGCCAAAGTTCGCCGCGAAGGCCATGAAGTTCTGCAGCTTCTCCGGGTCCGGATCTTCGTGGATCCGGTATAGGAATGGCACCTTCAGCCAGTGGAAATGCTCAGCCACAGTCTCATTGGCCGCCAGCATGAATTCCTCGATAATCTGCTCAGCCACGGAACGCTCGCGTTTCACGATATCTATGGCCTTGCCGCTCTCATCGACGATAATCTTGCTCTCTTCAAAGTCGAAATCAACCGCCCCGCGCCGCATCCGGGCATCCCGCAGCTTCATCGCCAGTTCTTTCATCAGACGGAAATCGTCGATCAGCGGACTGTAGCGCTCCAGAAGCTCGGGATCTTCGTCTTCGACGATTTTGCGGACATCAGAGTACGTCATTCTCTCTTTGGTGCGGATCACGCTCGTAAAGACATCATGCTTCACGACCTTCATATGCTCGTCGAACTCCATCTCACAGGACATCGTCAGCCGGTCCACCTTGGGATTCAAACTGCAGATACCGTTTGACAGGCGATGCGGCAGCATCGGAATCACCCGGTCGACCAGATACACGCTGCAGCCACGGTCAAAAGCCTCTTTGTCCAGCTCAGACCCCTCACGTACGTAATAACCAACATCAGCGATATGCACACCCAGCTTGTAGTGCCCATTCTCCAGACGAGACACGTTCACCGCATCATCCAAATCCTTAGCGTCTGCTCCGTCGATGGTGACAATGTTCAGACCGCGCAGATCGCGGCGTCCCTGCTGGATGATCTCGTCCTCTGTAATCGAATCCGGGGCCTGCTCCGCTTCATGCATCACTTCACCCGGAAAAGCCTCCGGCAGCTGATGCTTGCGGATTACCGACAGAATATCCACACCCGGGTCATCCTTATGCCCCAGAATCTCAATGATTTCTCCCTCAGCCGCTGCCCGGCCCTCCGGGTAATTCACAATACGGACTACAACCTTTTCACCGTCAACCGCACCTTTGAAGGACTGCTTCGGAATAAAAATATCCCGGTTAATCCGCTTGTCATCCGGCAGCACAAAGCCATACGTCTCCAGGCTCTGGAACACACCGACGGTTTGCAGCACCCCTCTTTTGACGATCCGCACGACTTCGCCTTCCATACGCCCGCCAGACGGACTGCGTGATGTAATGCGAACCAGCACGATATCGCCGTTCATCGCACCCTTCAGGTCATTGGCATTAATATAGATATCGGGATGATCGCGGTCATCGGGGATGAGAAAAGCAAACCCCTTGGCGTGTGCCTGCACACGTCCGCGTACCATATCCATACGCTCAGGCACCCCGTAACGGGCATTGCGGGTCAGAATCATTCTTCCATCCTGCTCCAGCGAGAGCAGTAAATCCTCGAATGCTTTGAACGACTCGCTCTCCTCTAACGCGAAATGGCTCACCAGTTCGTCATATGTGAGCGGTTTATAAGCGGTCTCCCGCATGAAATCCAGTAATTGTTCCTGTGTTATCAATTTCGTCACCTCGGCCCTCCGCAGCATTCGTATGCCGCTGGCATATATGTATGTCTTGTCCTCTATTGCCTGTGCGTATTCCAGTAATTTTACCTTTATATACTCATACCCTAGTATACACGAAATCAATCCCCGGCATCCCTTTTATGATCAACCGACAGTTAACACAGCACAAAATTTTCTAAACCACAAAAATTATATATTCTAAAACAACCCCGCAAAGCATACCTGGGCATTGAAGCTTACTCAGGTACTTTGCGGGGCCCCTTTTATCGTATACATTCTAGGCTCCTAACAAAAAAGCCTCCGCCCCATTCCATATAGAATAGAGCGAAGGCTTCTGTTAGTAATCTAGTCTACCAGAACGGCCACAAGGATCGACATAATGAAGAATCCTGCTGCCAGTCCAACCGTTACACGCTGCAGTACGAGCTCCATACCGCGTGCTTTTGTTTTACCGAAGAGATGCTCAGCACCGCCGGAGATGGCACCGGAAAGACCTGCGCTTTTCCCTTTTTGCAGAAGAACGACCGCAATTAGACCGACGGAAAAAATCAGGAGCACTACTTTCAAAAAGATATCCATTCACTTCCACCTCCTACGTCCAAGCATCACTATCTATGCTAATTTGGGATTCACGTTTCATAAACAGCATTTTAATTTTATCATAGCCAAGATGCGAATACAACCAATTGAGACCAGATAGGCAAAAAAAGCCTGCCGGAATCGGCAGGCTCTGTATACCAGTGCTCAAAAGGAATTATCTTTTGAGGTTGTAGAAGGATTTCAGGCCGTTGTATTGAGCCAATTCGCCCAGTTCATCTTCGATGCGAAGCAACTGGTTGTATTTAGCAACACGGTCTGTACGGGAAGGAGCACCTGTTTTGATCTGACCAGCGTTAGTTGCAACAGCGATGTCAGCGATTGTGCTATCTTCGGATTCACCGGAACGGTGGGAGATTACTGCTGTGTAACCAGCACGTTTAGCCATTTCGATAGCATCGAAAGTTTCAGTCAGTGTACCAATCTGGTTAACCTTAACCAGGATGGAGTTACCAATACCTTTTTCAATACCAGTTGCCAGACGCTCAGTGTTCGTAACGAACAAGTCATCACCAACCAATTGGACTTTGTCTCCCAATTTTTCAGTAAGCAATTTCCAGCCATCCCAATCGTCTTCGGACATACCGTCTTCGATGGTGATGATTGGGTACTTCTCAACCCATGAAGCAAGCAGGTCAACATACTCAGCGGAAGTGTAAGATTTACCTTCGCCAGCAAGTGTGTATTTACCGTCTTTGTAGAACTCAGTGGAAGCTACGTCCATACCGAGGAATACGTCAACGCCTGGTTTGTAACCGGCTTTTTCGATAGCTTCGATGATTGTAGTGATTGCTTCTTCATTCGAACCAAGGTTCGGTGCGAAGCCGCCTTCGTCGCCTACAGCTGTGTTCAGGCCTTTGGATTGCAGTACGGATTTCAGGTTGTGGAAGATTTCTGCACCAGTACGAAGAGCTTCTTTGAAGCTTGGAGCACCTACAGGAAGAACCATGAACTCTTGAACGTCGATGTTGTTGTCTGCATGCTCACCACCATTGATGATGTTCATCATTGGTACTGGAAGAGTTTTAGCATTGAATCCGCCCAGATATACGTACAAAGGAATGTCCAAAGCTGTTGCTGCAGCGCGGGCTACGGCCATGGATACTGCCAGGATTGCGTTAGCGCCCAGCTTGCCTTTGTTAGGAGTTCCGTCCAAAGTGATCATCAATTTGTCGATGCCCACTTGGTCAAGAGCGTCCATACCGATTACTTCTGGAGCAATAATTTCATTTACGTTCTCAACAGCTTTCAGAACGCCTTTGCCCATGTAACGGGATTTATCGCCATCACGAAGCTCTACAGCTTCATGAGCGCCTGTGGAAGCGCCGGAAGGAACGATAGCGCGGCCTTTAGCGCCGGATTCCAGATAAACATCAACCTCTACAGTAGGGTTACCGCGGGAGTCAAGGACTTCGCGAGCATATACATCAGAAATAATAGTCATGTAAGTTAATCTCCTTTTAACATAGGTTATAGTCTTGCAGGTCTTACAGGTCTGGCAGGGTACTGACTATTTGCGGCTGGCAATCATGGACTGTCCGGTCATTTCCGCAGGTTGCGGAAGTCCCATCAGATCTAAGATCGTTGGTGCCACGTCTGCGAGAATACCGGATTCGCGCAGTACAACATTTTCGGTGGTTACAATGAAAGGAACCGGGTTGGTAGTATGTGCCGTGAACGGACGACCATTCTCGTCAAACACCATATCCGCATTACCGTGGTCGGCAATGATGATGGCAACGCCACCTTTGGCTACAACTGCATCCACAACCTTACCCACACATTCATCCGTTACTTCTACAGCCTTGATGGTTGGCTCCAGCATACCGGAGTGTCCTACCATGTCAGGGTTCGCAAAGTTCAGGATAATAGCATCTTGTCTGTCTGCTTCGATCTCCGCTACGCAGGCCGCCGCCACTTCGTATGCGCTCATCTCAGGCTGAAGATCATAGGTTGCCACTTTTGGCGAGTTAATCAGGATACGGGTTTCGCCAGGAAGCTCTTCATCGCGTCCACCGCTGAAGAAGAAGGTTACGTGCGGATACTTCTCAGTTTCCGCGATACGCAGCTGCTTCTTGTTCTGCTGTACAAGCACTTCACCCAGTGTATTGTCCAAGTTCTTAGGCGAATATGCCACATAGCCCTGAACAGTCTCACTGAATGTAGTCAAACATACGAAATGCAAGTTCTGCGGGAACAACGGACCCCGGTCGAAGCCGCGGAAATCCGAATTCGTGAATACCTGGGACAGCTGAATCGCACGGTCCGGGCGGAAGTTGAGGAACACGACGGAATCGCCGCTCTCAACAGTCGCTGTCGGTTTACCTTCGCTGTCTACAATTACGCTAGGCTCAACAAATTCATCATACACAGAGTTCTGGTAAGATCCAGTAATCGCCTGCAGGGCATCTGTATATTTCGGGCCTTCCCCATAAACCATAGCGCGGTAAGCCTTCTCTACACGTTCCCAGCGTTTGTCACGGTCCATCGCGAAATACCGTCCGGAAACCGTAGCAATCTTGCCTACACCCACTTCGTCAATCTTGGCGATCAGCTCCTGAACGAACTTCTGTCCGCTGTCAGGAGGAACGTCTCGGCCATCCATGAAAGCATGAATATACACTTCGTGCATATCTTCTTTTTTGGCCAGATCGAGCATAGCAAACAGGTGTTTGATATGGCTGTGCACCCCTCCGTCGGATACAAGCGCATACAGGTGAAGCTTCTTGCCGGTTGATTTGGCGCTTCTTACAGCGGCAACCAGTGTTTCGTTCTCAAAGAATTCCCCATCACGTATCGACTTGTCGATACGGGTCAGGTCCTGGTATACGATCCGGCCGGCACCGATGTTAAGGTGACCCACTTCGGAGTTCCCCATCTGTCCTTCCGGCAACCCTACAGCTTCACCGCAAGCGGTAAGTGTGGTGTTCGGATACTGCTTCAGGTAACGGTCATAGTTCGGCTTGTTGGCTTGGGCAACAGCGTTGCCTTCAGTCGTATTACGCAGACCGAAACCATCCATGATGATCAAAGCAACGGGTTTTGGTGCTGACATCCTTACTTCGCCCCCTCAACCAATGAAACGAACGAAGCAGGCTGCAGGCTGGCACCGCCGACGAGCGCGCCGTCGATGTCACTCTGACTCATGTACTCCGTAACATTCTCAGGCTTCACACTGCCACCGTATTGGATACGCACTGCTTCAGCAGTCGCTTCATCGTACAGGTCTTTTACAAGCGTACGGATGTAAGCAATAACTTCATTGGCATCCTGGGAAGTAGAGGATTTACCTGTTCCGATAGCCCAGATTGGCTCATAGGCAATAACTACACTTGCAGCCTGCTCTGCGCTAAGGCCGGCAAATGCGCCTTCGGTTTGGACTTTGCAAACATCTTTTGTCTGGTTAGCTTCGCGCTCTTCGAGCTTTTCGCCTACACATACAATTGGAGTGATGCCGTGGCGGAAAGCCGCATGCATCTTCTTGTTCACGATTTCGTCTGTCTCGCCAAAGTATGCACGGCGTTCAGAGTGGCCGATGATCACATAATCTACGCCAAGGTCCTTCAGCATTACACCGCTGATTTCGCCTGTGTAGGCTCCGTTATCTTCGAAGTGCAGATTCTGTGCGCCAATCTTAATGCTGGTACCTTTGGCTGCTGCAACCAGTGCCGGCAGGTTCGTGAATGGTGCGCAGATTACAGTTTCTACGCCTTTCACTTCTGCTTGGCCTTTGACTTCAGCGAAAAAGCCTTCCGCTTCGGAAACGGTTTTGAACATCTTCCAGTTCCCGGCGATGATAGGTGTTCTGCTCATAGTAATGGAATGCCTCCTTCTACCTTCTACGTCTTACTTGTCGTTCAGTGCTTCTACGCCAGGAAGTGCCTTGCCTTCCATGAACTCGAGTGATGCGCCGCCGCCAGTGGAGATGTGGTCCATTTGGTCAGCCAGGTGGAATTTCTCTGCCGCTGCTGCGGAATCACCGCCGCCGATGATCGTATAACCTTCGGTTGTTGCACAAGCCTGAGCTACAGCCTTAGTTCCTTCAGCAAAGATGTCGATTTCGAACACGCCCATAGGTCCGTTCCAAACAACCAGCTTAGAGTTCTTGATCACATCAGCATAGAGTTCGCGAGTCTTAGGACCGATGTCCAGCCCCATCCAGCCTGCCGGGATTTCATTGATGTCTACTACCTTGGTATTCGCGTCTGCGCCGAACTTGTCAGCTACAACAACGTCTACCGGCAGCAGGAAGTTCTTGCCAAGTTTTTTAGCTTTTTCGATAAATCCGAGCGAAGCTTCGAGCTTCTCGTTATCTACCAGGGATTCGCCGATTTCGAAGCCTTGAGCTTTGGTGAAGGTGTAAGAAAGGCCGCCGCCGATCAATACGTTGTCAGCCAGAGTCAGCAGGTTGTCGATAACGTCGATTTTGTCTTTAACTTTAGATCCGCCGATGATGGCAGTGAAAGGACGTTCAGGGTTCGAAAGGGCTTTGCCCAGAACGGACAATTCTTTCTCCATCAGAAGACCGGATACTGCAGGCAGGAAGTGGGCGATACCTTCTGTCGAAGCATGTGCACGGTGAGCCGCGCCGAATGCGTCGTTGACGAACAGATCAGCCAGTTCTGCGAACTGCTTAGCCAGTTCAGGATCGTTCTTTTCTTCACCTTTATAGAAACGTACGTTTTCAAGCACAAGCACGTCGCCTTCGTTCATTTCAGCGATTTGCGCTTTTACTGCATCGCCAACCGCTTCATCAGCCTTGGCTACCGGTTTGCCGAGAAGCTCGGACAGACGGACAGCAGCGGATGTCAAACGCATGGAATCGACGAATTCACCTTTAGGACGGCCCATATGGCTGGCCAGAATGACCTTTGCACCGTTCTCGATCAGGTATTTAATTGTTGGAAGGGTTTCGCGGATACGGGTATCATCAGTGATTTTACCGTCTTCCACTGGCACGTTGAAATCCACACGCACGAATACGCGTTTGCCTTTTACTTCTACATCACGGACACTTTTTTTGTTCATGATTAACATTTCCTCCACACCCAAAATTGGTTCGTTCACGAATCCATTTAGAAAGAGCGGAAACAAGGAAAGTCTGTTTCCGCTCTATAGTTACGCTTATATGAAATCGATATTATTGAGCCAGTTTAGCGAATTTCTCCAAAGTACGGACGAGTTGTGCAGTGTAGGACATTTCATTGTCATACCAAGCAACAGTTTTAACCAGTTGTTTGTCGCCAACAGTCAGGACCTTAGTCTGTGTAGCATCGAACAGAGAACCAAAAGTCATACCCTTGATGTCGGAAGATACGATTTCATCTTCAGTGTAGCCGTAAGTTTCTGGATCGGAAGCTGCTTTCATTGCTGCGTTGATTTCTTCAACAGTTACGCTCTTATCCAGAACAGTAACCAGCTCAGTCAGGGAACCAGTCGCTACAGGCACACGTTGTGCTGCACCGTCAAGTTTGCCTTTCAGTGCTGGGATTACCAGACCGATAGCTTTTGCAGCACCGGTAGTGTTAGGAATGATGTTCTCAGCAGCAGCGCGGGCACGTCTGAAGTCGCCTTTTGCGTGTGGAGCATCAAGAGTATTCTGGTCACCTGTGTAAGCGTGGATAGTAGTCATCAGGCCTTCAACGATTCCGAACTTGTCGTTCAGAACTTTTGCCATTGGAGCCAGGCAGTTAGTTGTGCAAGAAGCGCCGGAGATTACTGTTTCGGAACCGTCAAGGATGTCATCGTTAACGTTGTAAACAACAGTTTTCATGTCGCCTGTAGCTGGAGCGGAGATAACTACTTTCTTAGCTCCACCTTTAAGGTGCTTTTCAGCGGCTTCTTTAGTTGTGAAGAAACCTGTGCATTCCAGAACGATATCAACGCCAAGCTCTCCCCAAGGAAGTTCTTCAGGGTTGCGGTTAGCAAGAACCTTAACATCTTTGCCGTTAACTTTGAAGAAGCCGTCATGCACTTCAACATCGCCTTGGAATTTACCTTGAGTTGTATCATATTTAAGCAAATGAGCAAGCATCTTAGCGTCAGTCAAGTCATTGATTGCTACCACTTCGATACCTTCTACATTTTGAATACGGCGGAATGCAAGGCGTCCAATACGTCCAAAACCGTTAATACCAACTTTTACACTCATTGAATAGTTCCTCCTAGATTTCGTTTTATTTATTCAAGACAGGCCGTGAGGCTCGTCAAGACAACAATGTTAAGTATAATGCATAAGTCCTTTGCTTGCTCCCCATATTCTGGAAACTATAGGACTGCCTGGATCTGATTGTCAATTTCTTTGCCGATTTCGACAGCAGCCGCCTCATCAGTAACGAGTATATCCTCCTGCCCGAACCGCAGCATCGCATGAATGGCTTTCGCCTTGCGTTTGCCTCCTGCAATTCCGACAACCACTTCCGTGCGGATAATATCCTCAAGTCGGAGCCCCATAGTCAGCATGGTATGAACAACCTGACCTTCTTCATTGAAATAATAGCCGAACGATTCGGCAACCGCTCCTTCTTCCTGAATCTCTGAGACTGTAGTCTCATCCAGCTTGCGGCGGCGGGTCATTTCAATGGCATCCCCAATACCATGCACAATAATTCGTGATCTGCGGATAATTTGCACGATCTCTCCAATATTTGCATCGAGCGCCAGTGACTGGTAAGCATCTTCACTAAGTAAATCAGGCACATGCAGAAGGCGGTAATTGGCTCCCATCCGTTTGGCCATCTTTGAAGCAATCGTATTAGCCTGGATTTCCATGCTCTCACCCAATCCCCCGCGCGCCGGGACAACCCAAGCGTTCTTATAGGAAAGGGATAACGGAGGCGTGAGCTGATCAGCCATTTCAGCAAGCGTTGAACCGCCCGTAACGGCAATGGTATCATCCGACCGCAGTACACCAAGCAATGCCTTGGCACCCGCGCGTCCGAGCTCACGCTTCGTGAACGGCGATGTCTCGCAATCACCAGGTACAACAATAACTTTGTTCAGACCATACGTTGTACGAATTTTATCTTCCAGATCATCCAGGCCAAACAGGCTCTTGGCGATTGGCTCCAGCAGGTCAAGCAGTCTGCGCCCCGCATCGCTTACGCGCATGCCTACGCTCTCGATCTCAATGAGCCCTTGCGATTTCAGAAGATCCGTCTCGGCACGCAGCACCCGCTCTGTCATATCCAGCGATGCGGCAAGTGTTCTGCGCCCAATAATATCGGACAGCATGATCTGATGTAGAATCGTGTAACGTCTCTTAAGGGTTTCCATGAGATCAGGCAGAAGCTGCTTTTGGATTTCTAATAAATTACGCATGCTTTCACTCCTGCAACTTCGTCTTCCTCTTATTCCCTTGTCCATGGTCTTAAAACGTCCCGGGTTAACTTTTTAAGTCCCACCCATATTCTACCCAAATATTACGCGGAGTGCAAGTCTTCCGAGACTATAATTCTCATCCTCTTTTCATCTTATACATCTGCCACACCATGGAAAGTGCTGAAAGTCCTGTGACTCCCGGATAAAAGCCCCGTTAATGAATATTCCCGGACGCTTGAGGCCGCTAATTTAGAAGAAGACAAAGATATTTTTACAGCAGTGTGATTAAGCCGTTGCATTTGAACCCTAAATAGATTATAATAATTTCTGTTGCGCCCGTGGTCCAATGGATATGACGTAGGCCTCCGAAGCCTGAGATCCAAGTTCGATTCTTGGCGGGCGCGCCATTAATTTCACTTTTGTACATATTTTAGCATTCCACCTATAGTATTTAACCAAAGAGCCGCTTGTTGGCTCTTTTTTTATAAACTAAGTTTGACTTTCTTTGACTTTTTGTTTGAATTTGTTTATCATGTGGTTAATACGGTAACAGTAAAAAATGAACACATTCGAAGAACCAATTCAAGGAGGTTTTCCACGTGAGTTATATTCCTATGGTAGTAGAACAGAGCAACCGCGGTGAGCGCGCTTATGACATCTATTCCCGCCTGCTGAAGGACCGCATCATTTTCCTCGGAACGGAGGTTAATGACGTGGTAGCCAATTCCATCATCGCCCAAATGCTCTTCCTGGCTGCCGAGGATCCAGATAAGGATATTCATCTGTATGTGAACAGCCCTGGCGGTTCCATCACAGCCGGAATGGCTATATTTGATACAATGCAATACATTAAACCGGATGTTTCCACCATTTGTGTGGGCATGGCTGCCTCCATGGGGGCTTTCCTGCTGAATGCCGGTGCCAAGGGCAAACGCTTCGCGTTGCCAAACAGTGAGATCATGATCCACCAGCCGCTGGGTGGTGCTCAAGGACAGGCTACAGACATCGAAATCCGTGCCCGCCGTATCCTGAAGCTTCGCGACAAGCTGAACCGTATCCTGTCTGAACGCACTGGCCAACCGCTGGAGCGCATCGAAAAGGATACTGACCGCGACTACTTCATGACCGCTGCTGAAGCAGCCGAGTATGGTATTGTCGATAAGGTTATTGAGAAGACGCTGCCTTCAGGCGTATAATTCAAAGCACAGCAAAAGAGGCTGCCTGGACCTAATGGTCTAGAGCAGCCTCTTTTGCATGTATAGCACCCAGTTCGTTATCCCAGCCGGCTGTAACCCAAGGCATCGAGCTTCCCGGCGATTACACGGTACCCTCTACCGTTAGGATGCACATGATCCAGTGACAGCAGTCCACGCTCATTGCCGGTGAACTCATGATAGATGGAGGCAAACCCGCATACACTGCTGCTATAACCCGCAACATAGCCGTTAAACTGGCGTACCCAGTCTGTAGCTTCCGATAACTGGGGATAAGGATTATAGAGTCCAACCAACCGGATGATATAGGGCTGGCGGCTGCCGTTCTTCAACTGCCGGAGTGAACCCATAATCTCGTTGAAGTTTCTTTTGCACTCGCGAAGCGCCCGTTCCAGCGCTGGAGACAGGTAGCCCGGACGAAATGACACGGCTTTGGCTGCCTTGATCAGATCGTTTCCGCCAATGGACAAGGTAACAATATCTGCACCCCGGACTGCTTGGCGGAACATGGGGTCACTGCTTAGGCGTTGCTCCAATGCAGCGGTAGTTAGACCATTGATACCAAGGTTGACCGATCCGACTGGAGCGCGGAGCTGCCCCTCTGCCATTCTGCGGTAAACGGGTACGAAGCCATTACCCGGCAGTGCTCCGAATCCGGTCGTCAAGGAATCACCGATAGCCGTGTAGAGATAACTCATTTCCTTCCCTCCCCGCTTGATAAGCTGGTTTCTCCTTTAGCTTATGACCGGGGAAGGCGCCAGGCAACGGAAAGGTGTCCATATACGGCATTAGCGGAGCGGGCTATTCTCCTGTTTTATGAAGGAAGGCACTTATTTCAGACCAGCGAACGGGCTGCTTCCATCCGGCAGAAGCTCCTTGAAGGTGAACTCATATTCAGGGAACCCGGAGGCATATGCTGTATATTCATAAAGCTGGAAGAACACTGCCAATTTTCCGTCTTTCACATAAAAATTCTTCTCTGTATTCAGGCCGGTGAAGCCGCCCAGGTAGCCGCCCTCTGCCTTGATTAGCTTGGACAGCTTGGCATTAAGCTCTTTTTTATAGTTCGGGTTGGCTTTCAGCAAATCCCCAATCAGGAGGCGCTTGCCGTCCTTCAGAGAGAACGTGAATGCATTGCGGTAAGTCATGCCGTGGGCACCGCCAGTATAGCTGTACTGGGTCGTGATCAGACTGAGTATGCCGTCCTGGTTGTACGTGATCACATAGCCCCCGTCGAACTCATACGGCCGGTCGTCCGAGGATCTATTCGCAATTTCCTTCTCTGCTTCTGCTGCAAATTTGGTGAGTGTCTGCTTAATTGTATCGTTGATCGTTTGCTGGGCCTTGGCATTCACCAGACCGCTGATCTGCGGATAATCCAGCTTGACCGGTGTGTCCTTACTTTCCTTGACGATGCTCTCCGTCTTTATGGTAATCGCATTTTGCGGTTTACTGACGACATTCAACCGGCCTGTAGCCGCACTATAGTCCCCTTTATATCCCAGAAAATCGTTCAGCAGATCAAGCGGAACGAACAGCCGATTGTTGATATTTTGAGCTTGATAATCATTTAAATAATAATTATTCACCCGGATTGAAATTTCGTAATCGGTGATAGACAGATTAACCTTCGTTGTTCCTTTACCGACTGTATAGGCCTTTTCTGCCTTATCATAGGTCAGGGACATACCCAGTGAATCGCGTAAAAAGGTCAACGGCACCCACACTTTCCCTTCATGGACAACACCAGTCTGAGGTGTAATCTTCCCGTTTACCTTCAGCACCACTAGCGAATGTTCCGCATTTGCCTGAACCGCAGCTGAAGCAGCCTGACTGGTCCCTGCGGGCAGAAGCCCTCCGCTTAGCAGAAGCCCTGCCGCCATAATGCCCGCCCCCCATGCGTGGGCCTGTTTCTTCTTAATGTTCTTCATATGGTTATCCCCTTCCGCTAATACGATGATAGATTTGATGAAAATTCCAGAACACCGGAGAGCAGCCTGCTTGCCGCCCTCGTTTCCACTCTTCCCATTATAGAGAGATCAGGAGCAGCGGTTGTTACAAAGCCCTTTACAATTTCTTAAGCTTCGCCGACCATTTCAGGGCTGCTTATTACATTTCTTTAAACAAAATGAGAGATCTCGCAACCATTCCCCGCAAAAAAAAGGCACTGCTCCCTGCTGTAACCAGCAGGGGAAGCGCCTCTTGAGGAATACAGACTATTTCAGCTCATACATTACGCTAAGCTGTGTTGAAACCTTCACTTCTCCCGGCTCAACGGAAGTGCCGCCGGCTGTATCTGCCGCTGCTTTGGACATTGCTGCATTTTCCATATAGATCACAGGGTTGTTGCCGTCATCATTCTGTGTGACCGTAATAACCTGGCCCAGGCTGCGTTTGGCTGCTTTGGCAATAGCTCCAGCTTTTACATCTGCATTGGTCATGGCTTTTTCAATCACCTGTGCTTCAAAGGCTGACGGATCTTCAATAGCAAATTGGGCATTACCAATGTTATTCGCTCCTGCAGTAGAAGCGGCATCCAGCAGCGCCCCAACCTTGGTTAGGTCACGATAGGTTACCTTCAACGTATGCTGGGCAATGTAACCCTTAACCTGCTGGCCATCTTTATCAGAATAGCTGTAGTTCGGTTGTACGCTGAATTGGGTGCTCTGAACGTCTTTATCTGCAATACCCCAGGTCGTCTTCAGCAATGTGGTGATCTTGGTGATTTTGGCTCCATTGGTTTTCTGTGCCTCTTCTGCCGTTGCTGCCGAAGTGCTCACCCCGATAGACAGATAGACAACGTCCGGTTTGATGGAAAGCTCTCCTTTGCCAATCACATTGACGATGTTTCTCTGGGCCTCCTCTGCGGCGTAAGCCTTTTCAGGACCTTGGAATGCTCCGCTCAAAGCCATCCCCCCCATCATCAAACTCCCTGCCAGCATTACCGCTCCGAGCTTTTTGCTCCATGCATTCATGTTTGCCATCCCCTTTCGTTATTTGTAATTGTTGTTGGTACCCTCTAGACGGCGCGGCTTGGCAAAAGTTGCATATCGTCTCATTGGAAAAGAAAAAAAGTTATACAAGACTACAGGAGCACATAACCGTAACCTTATTCTTTCCTATTCCTATCTATACGCAGACATTAAAAAAAGCCCCGGAGGGCTTTTTGTCATACCATTTAAAAGTAAGGCCTTGCAACAATTACTGGTTCTCAAGCTCTTCTTTGCTGACAAGACTTGTCAAAGCGGTTACAGCTTGGTCCGCATCGGCGCCGTCCGCGCTGATATAAATCTCCGTGCCGGAACTGATCGCCAGGCTCATAATACCCATGATGCTTTTAGCGTTCACTTTTTTATCGTCTTTTTCCACGAAAATCTCCGACGAGAATTTGTTAGCTTCCTGCACGAACAATGCTGCCGGCCGAGCGTGAAGCCCCGTCTTCAACCGTACAACTACCGGGTGCTTTGTCATGAAACGCTTACCCCCTATTTGAGATCTGCCCAAAAATTTCACATTAATTTTATAATATTATATCATTATAACCGCAACCGCACTAGAAAAAAAATAATCAGCCGCCCCGGACCTTATCAGCCAGCTCGTCAATTTTGCGCAAACGGTGATTTACTCCCGATTTACTGACTGTGCCTTTCAGCATTTCGCCAACTTCCTTAAGGTTGATATCCGGGTGTGCCAATCTGATCTCGGCTACTTCGCGCAGCTTATCCGGCAGGCTTTCCAGCCCCACCTCACGCTGCAGCAGCTTGATATTCTCGATCTGCCGCACCGCCGCACTTATGGTTTTGTTCAGGTTGGCCGTTTCGCAGTTGACGATCCGGTTCACGGAATTGCGCATGTCACGCATAATCCGCACATCCTCGAACTTAAACAGTGCTTGATGTGCACCGATCAGGCTAAGAAACTCGATGATTTTCTCGCCTTCCTTGATGTACAGGATGAAGCCCTTTTTGCGCTCAATACAGCGGGCATTCAGATGAAATTCACCTGCCAGATCCACCAGCGCCTTGCAGTGCTCCTCGTACATCGAAGCAATCTCCAGATGATAGGAAGATCCTTCCGGATTATTGACCGACCCTCCCGCCATAAACGCCCCCCGCAGGTATGCGCGTTTGCAGCAGTTCTTGCCGACAATTTCGTGGTCGATCCCATCCGTGAAGATGAAGCCTTCGGAGACGATCCGCAGATCCTTGAGAATTTCCTGAACGCGGTTTGGAATCCGCACGATATAGACGTTATTCTTCTTCAAACGCATTTTTTTACGCACGAGCAGCTCGATATGGACCTGGTAATATTTCTTAAGCAAAGAATATACCCGCCTTGCAATCGCGGCGTTCTCCGTCGAAATGTCGAGGACTACCTTTTTGCTTGAAAGCTGCACCGAACCATTCATCCGGATCAGCGCGGACATCTCTGCTTTCTCACAGCAAGGCTGGCTCTCCACCATCGTCAGCTCTTTTTTGGTAAGGGCCGCAAAAGACAAGGGGCTCACCTCTTTCATGTTCCTACAAAATAGACTTATCTGGAAATCCAGTCTTTCACAAGCTGGTAAATATGATGACTAAGCTTATCTGTATCATGCCTCAGATAGGTCTTGAATAATACCAGCTTATCGGCAATCACTTTGTAGCCGTTACCATCCACTACATCGAGGTCAAGCTGTACGGGCCGGGCACCCTTTTCTGCATACTTTAACTGGACCTGCTCAGGAATCTCGCCATCGTTCACGATCACGTAATCGAACAAATGAAGTCCTACGTGGTCATAGACGGCCTGAAGGTGGTCACTAACCGTGTAGTTGTCTGTTTCCCCGGGCTGGGTCATCACGTTACAGACAAAAATTTTGATCGCATCCGAGGCCACAACAGCCTCCGCCAGCTTAGGCACCAGCAAATTCGGCAGAATACTCGTGTACAGACTGCCTGGACCACATAGGATGGCATCGGCATTACGGATGGCCTCCAGTGCCTCCGGTAGCGGTTCTACATCTGCCGGCTCCAGGGAGACCCGTTTGATGACCCCTCTGGCCTCAGGGATTTTGGATTCACCTGTGATCATAGTGCCATCGGCCATCTCAGCGTGCAGCACTACAGCTTCGCCAGCCGCAGGCAGCACGCGTCCGCGCACGGCGAATAACCGGCTAAGCTCCCGGACCGCAGTGACAAAATCACCGGAAATGTCCGTCAGCGCCGCCAGAATCAAATTCCCGAGGCTATGCCCGGCCAAGCCTTCTCCGCTGCTGAAGCGGTATTTCATGATCTGGGCCATGAGCGGTTCTACATCAGCCATTGCTGTCAGTACATTGCGGATATCGCCAGGGGGTGGCATTTGCAGTTCACTGCGCAGTATGCCAGAGCTTCCCCCGTCATCCGCAACCGTAACGATCGCTGTAATGTCAAGCGGCTTTTCCTTCAAACCGCGAAGCATAACAGACAATCCCGTACCTCCACCCATAACGACGATACGTGGACGTTGTCCTTGTTCTTCAGCCACTATTGACCCCTTCTCTCTTAATGCCGGTCACGCTCGGAGTCCCGGTGGCTGACGGCTACCGACTCCGTCTCACTAACCCCCAGCATCTTACCCAGGTACTCGGATATTGCCACAGAGCGGTGTTTGCCGCCCGTACAGCCGATGCCGATAATAATCTGGGATTTGCCTTCTTTCCGGTATTGCGGAATGAGGAAATGAAGCATATCCAGCAGTTTGGTCAGAAACGTCTGTGTCTCCGGCCATTTCATGACATAATCGTAAACCTCGCTATCTTGACCGGTCTTTGGCCGCAAATGATCCACATAATGAGGATTCGGCAAAAAACGGACATCAAACACAAGGTCTGCGTCGATCGGAATTCCGTATTTGAAGCCAAACGAAGTAATATTGACAGAAAGAGTGCTTTTGCCCAGATGGGAAAAACGCGATACAATCTTCTCCTTCAACTGGACAGGCTTCATGCTGCTGGTGTCAAAACATAAGGTTGCTGAGTTCTTCAGCTCCTCCAGCATCTGACGTTCGAGACGAATGCCATCCAGCGGCATGCCTTGGGGCGCCAGCGGATGATGCCGCCGGCTCTCCTTGTAGCGCTGTACCAGTACGGAATCGGTTGCATCCAGGAATAGAATTTCAAAACCGATCGTAGACTCGTCTTTGATATAGGACAGTGACTCCGACAAAGCAGTGAAGAATTCTCTTCCGCGCAAATCGATAACAAGCGCTACTTTGGCGATTTTCCCTTTGGATTGTTCAATCAGCTCTGCGAATTTGGGAATCAGCACCGGCGGCAAATTATCCACACAGAAAAATCCGAGATCCTCCAGACTCTGCACGGCAATTGTCTTGCCTGCACCTGACATGCCCGTAATAATGATCAGGGTGGCACCACCGGGCGGTGATTGTTCCAGTTCGGTCATCAAAGCGCCCCCTCCCTATACATAGTATATGAATAATTCCATCTGCTTAAGAACGCAGCAAAAGACCTGCAGCGCCAATAATACCCGCATCATTTCCAAGCTCGGCAGGCACGATGGTCACTCCGGTCTGCAGTGGGGCCGGGGCCAGCTTCGCGAACACGCGGCGAACCTCTTCAAACAGAATATCTCCGGCTTTGGAGACACCACCCCCAACGATGAACACCTCCGGATTAAGCACCGCTGCGACAGCAGCCATGGATTTACCCAGATAGAACGCAGCACGGTTCACAATTCGCAGAGCAACTTCATCTCCGGCCTTGGCGGCATCAAATACCTCCTTGGCGGCAATTTTCTCCACCATGGACAGGGAAGTGCGGTCGCCGCGGCTAACAGCATCATTGGCCATGCGAATAATACCCGTAGCAGAGGAAACGGTCTCCAAACAACCCATGTTGCCGCAGCCGCATTGGATAGCTTCCAGATCAGGCACTACAGAAATATGACCAAGCTCGCCCGCTAGTCCGGCAAAACCTTGATACACCTTGCCATTAATAATGATACCGCCGCCGACACCTGTGCCCAGCGTGTAGCAGACACAATTCTCCACACCACGTCCTGCTCCGCTCCAGGCCTCACCCAGTGCAGCGACGTTAGCATCATTGTCTATTTTGACTGGCTTGTTCAAGCGACCCTCAAGAATGGAGCGGATCGGCACATCTCTAAAACCTATGTTAGGCGCAAGGATGATGATTCCTTCACGAATATTCGTAAACCCGGCCAGGCCCGCTCCTACACCGGCAAGCTGATCCCAAGAGTACGGGGAGTCCTCCACAATCTGACGCACATACTTTTCGATATTATCGATGACGGCATCGACGCCATCCGCAGTTCCCGTAGGCCCCTCAAAAGTGTGCAGCAGGTTCCCCTCGGCATTGCAGATTCCAACCTTAATCGTGGTTCCACCTAAATCCACGCCAACGTAGATACTTTCAGACATGTAACAAGCCACCTTTTTCTATGCTAAAATAGTTAATCCTACGTACCCACTATAATAGAAGGTACCCCTGCGGTCAAGGAAAGGCGGCACACCCGGCCACATGAGGGGCTGGTATTTTTTTTAGCCCAAAGATACGGGTTTATGAGTATCCTGTAAATTCTTGTCTTTATACAAAAAGCCTCTTACCTGTGCGGCAAGGGGCGGATGATCAACTTCACTTATGGTGACGGCCGGTAAGGCGTTTGTCTCTAGACGGCTACTCCGACAAAATCCGTTTCTGTCCCTCCAGTGCGCGGATCGGGGCGATGTTCTGGGTGAATTCAAGGGTACCCATGTAGCGGCCCGCTTCGTCACGTACTGCGAAATAACGGATGTAGATAAATTTATCCTTTATGGCAATCCAGAAATCCTCAGCGTCTTTGCGGCCCGCCTTGAAATCCTCCAGCAGCTTCTCAACGACATGCACGCTTTGCGGCGGGTGGCAGTTCTGCACCGTGCGTCCAATGACGGCCTTAGTGCGGGCAAAGATCCGCTCCTTGCCATGCGAGAAGTATCGGACCACATCATTTTCATCAATAAATGTCAGGTCGACAGGTAAATGATTCAGCACTGTTTCCAGCTGATGCAGCGACAGCAGGCCTGTCTCGAAGCGGATAAAGCCTTGCGGCGATAACCCTCCTTCTCCCTCTCCTTCTTCCGCTTGCACGGCTGCTCCCTCCGGTTCTGCGGCACGCTCAGGAATCCATTCCTGCTCCGGCGCAGTCAGACAGAAGCCAATTTCGTCGCTTTCGCGGGCGATTTTGACCCATTCATCTTCGGTCAGCTTATCGAGCGCCATCGGCAGCAGAATATTTTCTTCCTTAAAGATCATTTCATTTACTTCCTGGATAATGTTCGTCAGAAGAGCTCCAAGCTCCGCAGCTTCCCCGTTGTATGCACTGAGCGCCGCTTTTGCCTGTTTAATCATGCCGCGAATACCATCGTCCACTCCCCACATTACCTTGGTTGGTCCATAAATGCCGTATTTCTCAAGGTAAGGGAACAGCAGATTTTCTTTGCGGCTGTAGTGCTTGTCGAGATCCAGCAGCAGGCTCAGATCTTCCAACAGCTTAAAAATCATCTCTTCGCTGTCATTCCGCTGGAATTTATCAGCATGCAGCTGCAAGCGGAAGTTCACAAGCCGTTCAATCTCACGGTTCTCCAGCTTAAAGGTGTGGACAGGATGTCCCGGCTGCTCCTCTGGCTTGTTAGAACGGTGAATTTCCTGGATTGAGCCTTTAAAAATGGCCGTATGCACAGAGCATAGGCGCTGTACCTCCGTTACAGGAATCCCTTCCTCCGTCATCAGGGAATGCTCCATCGCAGAAATTTCGGCTACCGTAACATCCCCTACCGCTTCGGCAAAACGCGCTTTGACTTCCTCTACACTTTTTCCGGCATGCAATTCCTTAATAATCTCCTTAAGCATGGCTTGGCGGCGTGTCTGCTCAGGAATATCCATTTCACGGTTGTTAATCAGTTCACTCATCGTTCTCTCTCCTTCTCTATTCCACTTGTTAATCTCAGCGATCTATTCAATAATCTCGAAGCCATGGCTCTGAAAAGCCAGCCGGACGGTTTCGCGATCCATTTTCTTCATTGTGATTCCTTTCGACAAGGTCATGAACCGGCCCGCCGTCTGCAGCATACCAGGCTTCGTAATATCGCGGAAACCCAGCTCAACCATAATGTCTACGGCCTCCGGATAACGACTGACCAGCTCGAATATGGACTCATCCATGTTAAGGTGTTTGCTCATTGCACTCTCCTCCTGCAGCTTAGCTTCACGCCAATTGATAACCTTTCTCAACAACAGCTTAGCATAGGGTACAGGGCCGAAGAGTGATTGCAGTCACTAAATCAGAAACTTATATACCTGCAACTAATCATTGCACAGCAGAAATGAATTGGCCCTGTTTGTGTTACCGGCATGCCTGTATGCCAACTCCTGGATATTGAAAAAAGCTGCTTCCTCTGCCTGTTACAGCAAGGAAATCAGCCTCTTATAAAGCCCGTTCCGGCTATAGCATTTTGCTCAGTCTGGACGAATTGCGGATATCATGCGAAATGCGCATGCTGCAGAATTTGGGACCGCACATGGAGCAGAAATGCGCTGTTTTGGCACCCTCGGCAGGAAGAGTCTCATCATGGTACTCCAGCGCCCGCTCAGGATCGAGCGACAGATGGAACTGGTCACGCCAGCGGAACTCGAACCGAGCCTTGGACAATGCATTGTCCCGATCCTGGGCACCCGGGTGGCCTTTGGCCAGATCTGCAGCATGAGCAGCGATTTTGTAGGTGATAACTCCTTCACGCACGTCATTCTTGTTAGGCAGACCCAGATGCTCCTTGGGCGTAACATAGCACAGCATCGCTGTCCCGAACCAGCCAATCATCGCCGCGCCAATCGCCGAAGTAATATGGTCATAACCGGGGGCAATGTCCGTGGTTAGCGGACCCAGTGTGTAGAAAGGGGCTTCCTGGCAGAGCTCCAGCTGCTTATCCATATTTTCCTTGATCTTGTGCATTGGCACATGCCCCGGGCCTTCGACCATCACCTGAATATCGTGTTTCCAGGCAATGGCTGTCAACTCCCCAAGCGTCTCCAGCTCAGCGAACTGAGCCTCATCATTGGCATCGGCGATGGAGCCCGGGCGCAGTCCGTCTCCCAAGGAAAAGGCCACATCATAAGTCTTCATAATCTCACAGATTTCTTCAAAATGTGTATATAAAAAGTTCTCTTGCTGATGTGCAAGGCACCAGGCCGCCATGATGGAGCCGCCTCGGGATACAATCCCAGTCATTCTTCGGGCAGTAAGCGGGATATACCGCTTCAGCACCCCGGCATGAATGGTAAAGTAATCTACACCTTGCTCCGCCTGTTCAATCAGCGTATCGCGGTACAGCTCCCAGGTCAGATCCTCGGCTATTCCTTTTACCTTCTCCAGCGCCTGGTAGATCGGCACTGTGCCGATCGGTACTGGTGAGTTGCGGATAATCCATTCGCGGGTGGCATGAATTTTTGCACCAGTGGAAAGATCCATAATCGTATCGGCACCCCATCGGGTCGCCCATCTCATCTTCTCCACTTCCTCTTCAATGGAAGAAGAGACAGCGGAATTCCCAATGTTCGCGTTGATCTTAACCAGGAAGTTGCGGCCGATGATCATCGGCTCACTCTCAGGATGGTTGATATTAGCCGGGATAATGGCCCGTCCGGCAGCGACCTCATCCCTTACGAATTCAGGCCGGGTATTCTCGCGAATCGCGATATACTCCATTTCCGGTGTAATCATCCCTAACCGCGCATAATGCAGCTGGGTAACATTGCGCCCCTCACGTGCTCGTAAGGGATTCCGCCGCAAGCCGGCGAACCCTTCTGCCGACGCCCGGTCTGCAGCTAATCCGCAGGCTCCGGGTTGAACGGTTCTCCCGGCGTACTCCTCTGAATCCCCGCGTTCCGCAATCCAGCTTAAGCGGTGCGGAGGCAACCCTTTCCGAACATCGGTATCTTCAGCGGCATCGGTGTAAATACCACTGGTATCATAGACACGAAGCGGCGCATTGTCCTCTTCCCCCGCAACACCTTCGGTCCGGCTAAGGCGGATTTCACGCATCGGAACCTGAATATCCGGACGCGAGCCCTCTACATACACCTTACGGCTTGCGGGAAATCCCGAAAGATCGACTTGTTCCTTTTTGAATGAATCTGACATTCTTATCTCCTCCTTATCGCTCTGTGAGCCATTCAGATAAGATCAGCACGCAGCAAAAAGCCGCTCCACCTGGAGCGGCTTTATTCATGAACAGCCAAATAAGGCTGTGCTCAAAAAAGGTCCGACTCCACTTTCCTACGCTGGTATGATCCAGATCAGGTTCAAGGGTCCGGGAATTCAATTTTCCCGTCTCAGCCTATTCAGGCTCCCCTAGTGGGTATCTTATCTAATTAAATATAATCTACTTTAGCAGGTATTTATTGTCAATCAAAAAATTTGCTTAACCCGCATTGTCGTTACTTATCCAGCGTTTCGCTCCAGTCATGTACCATAGCGCCTTCCAAATATTTCTCGGCATCCATAGCAGCCATGCAGCCGGTTCCTGCAGCTGAAATCGCCTGCCGGTAACGGGTATCCTGAACATCCCCACAAGCGAACACGCCGGGAATGTTGGTTTCGGTTGTTCCTGGGTTCACAACGATATAGCCGTTGGCATCCGTAGTAATCTGACCGCCCAGGAACGCGGTATTCGGTGTGTGGCCGATAGCGACAAATACGCCATCTGCTTCCACGAGCTCCTCAAGACCCGTATCATTGTTACGGACGGTAAGTCCCTTCACCCCGTTATCCCCAAGGGTCACTTCAAGCGGCGTGCGGTTCAGTGCCCAGGCCACTTTGCTGTTCTCCCGCGCGCGGTCCTGCATAATCTTCGAAGCGCGCAGCTCCGGACGGCGGTGGACCAGGGTTACGCTAGAAGCGAACCGCGTGAGGAAGCTGGCTTCCTCCATCGCGGAGTCGCCGCCACCGACCACGACAATCTTTTTACCACGGAAAAAGAAACCGTCGCAGGTTGCACAGGTACTAACCCCGCGTCCGACATTCTCCTGCTCTCCCGGTATGCCCAGGTACCTAGCCGAAGCACCAGTTGATATAATCACCGACTCTGCTTCCAGTACACCCAGACCATCCACGGTTACTTTGAAAGGGCGCTGCGAGAAATCCACAGAATCCACCCAGCCATTCTTAAATTGAGCCCCAAAGCGTTCTGCCTGCTTGCGCATGTTATCCATCAGATCCGGACCTAGAATACCTTCAGGAAAACCAGGAAAGTTCTCTACCTCTGTCGTCGTAGTCAATTGTCCTCCTGGCTGCAATCCTTCAATAACAAGGGGGCTGAGGTTGGCGCGTGCCAGGTAAATCGCAGCAGTTAATCCTGCCGGACCTGTTCCGATTACAATTGTTTTGTACATTAGCAAGTCCTCCTAAGGGTCAGATATTTTCCGTAAATGGCGGCAAAATGTCTGCTGCCGCCCCGTCCTGCGTTAACTCGCATGCTTGATGAATACGGCGTGCGTACCGGCTTACCATGGAGACGGAAACGCCGTAATGCTGGGCAGCCTCCCGGTAGGTAACCGGATGACCATGAAGCTTGGCAGTTAAATATTCCAGAGCCGCACACCAGCCCTCTGCATGCCGGAACAAGGGCACATCCGGATAGAGGCGGGCTATGAACTGCTTCCAGAGAAGCTCGGCATCCCGTTTCTGGGCGGCATCCAATCTCCGGTCCATCACAGCAGCCATATGATCTATAATCCGCTGCCAGTCCTCTTTCCACTCTGGCGGCCCTTTATGGCTTGATACAACCGGTTCCTGAATCACCCTCTGGACTACACTTTCCTCCGGACTGCCGCCGATCAGCCGCTGCAGACTGAGAAGCGCAGCCTCCTGCAGCGGTTCCTGCTCCGAAACTCCCTTTAGAACATCGGATATTTCATCGTCCTCAATCCAGCGTAGCGCTTCTGTCACCTGGAGCTTCGTACTAGCATCACCGTAGCGCAACGCCCAGAAGAACGAAGCGCGCAGCAGCGGATTATTCTGTACTTCTTCCGTGAAGCTGTCTGTATTGTTCTTCCACTGCTTCAGCTGCTCCTGAAAAGGCAGCTGATAATTATAGCTTACCGGAGGCAGCGGCCTGCCCTCTGACTGTGCCAGCTGCATCTGGGACAGGAAAAACTTCGGAACTGCTGAGTCCGGGTCCAGCCTGGAAGCCATTTGCCAGCAGCGTATAGCCTCAGTATGAAGCCCGCTGTTGCTGGCCGCCGCTGCACAATAATGGTACAAGCCGGCATCCCCGCCGACCTCTTCATCCTTCAGCAGACGGCGGAAATGTCCATATGCAGTATGGTGCTTGCCCAGTATGCCCATCGTTGTCGCCATTTTAAAAACATGCTCCTGATGAAAAGGCACTGTCGCTTCTAGCATACGCACCAATCCCGCCAGCTGGTCCTGATCGCCGGCATATTGCAGGAAAATCGCCATGTTGCAGAGGGCATGCAGGTTGCCCGGGTCCTGCTTCAGCACTTCGCCAAGACATTCCTTGGCTTTGGCGAAGCGGCCCATATAGAAATAGGCAAGAGCCAGATTGTTATGCGCCGCCAGGAAGTCTGGAATGTTCTGGACAATCTCTTCAAGCAGCTTGACCGCTTGCGGGAATTTACCTTCCTCCAAAAGACTCCGGGCTCTGTCATGCTCCACCACACCTTCCCGGCTGCGGATCCGGACTAACGGAGCGGGCCGGTCCAGCTCATACTGCAGCAGTTCCATCAGCTCTTCGGACTCAGCCATAAACTCACCGCTTGCATCCTCTTGCAAATAGGTCACAAGACTGCGCTCCGCCTCTTCAAAGTTTTCCATATTAGCGTAGTTATTAGCCATGTAGAAGTGGCACTCTGTCATAGACGGATCAATCTCTTCCAGAACATGAGTCAAGATGTCGTTGGACGCCTCGTATTTCCCCATTTCGGATAATATACCCGCCATATTGCAATGATTTACCGGGTTTTCCGGCTCATATTCAACAGCTTTGCGAAAATTCTTCAATGCCTTATCATATTGAAAGCGGTCCAATGACCGTACGGCTCTTTCAAAGAAAAAATTGGCATCCAGAGTGACGGGAATCACGTTACCATTCACCGCGTTATTCTCTGAAGTTCTCTCAATCATGGAAGCAAGGCACCTCCCTTTGTAAGCTTCCTTATCCTCACGAAAAATAGGAGAGCGGCAGCAAACGCCTGCCCGGACTCCCACCTAAGTGCCGTCGTTTCCATTTTTGGTCCCGACTGTCTTCACACAGTATACCACATGTGGCAGGGGGATTCTCAAGATTGGAAGGGACTCTCCAGGAGGAAAAAGCTTCAAAAAGCTATTCAAGCCCCCCGATTGTTCAGTCTGGTTTGTCTATTGTCCTAATATAAAAAAGACGCAGGAATTAAATCCCCGCGTCTCTGAACAGCTTATCAATAGAACCGCCTTCAATAATAATGCGTGTGGCTTCAGCCAGCATAGGTGCTACGGAGAGCACAGTGAACCGGCTGGAATGATCATCCGGCAGCGCAATGGAATCGGTAACGACAATTTCATCTATATTGGGGTGAACCATACGGCTTAGTGCATCTCCCGAAAAGAGTCCATGAGTTGCACAAACGATGCTGTTCTTCGCCCCGCGCTCCTTCAGGCCTTCCACCACATTCACAATCGTTGTGCCTGTATCGATCAGGTCCTCGATAATAATAGGCGTCCGTCCCTCTACATCACCAATTACATGCGTAATCACCGATTCATTATGAGCCGGGCGCTTCTTGATCATAATAGCAAATGGTGAGTCCAGACGGCTGGCCAGCTTCTCTGCCATGGAGGCACGGCCTGCATCCGGAGATACCACAACCAGGTCGGACAAGCCTTTTACCTTCAGATATCCGCTGATCAGATCAAGTGCTGTCAAGTGATCTACCGGGATGTTGAAAAAGCCCTGAATAGCCGCCGCATGCAGATCAATCGTAATCACACGGGTAGCTCCGGCGGTTGTAAGCACATCCGCTACCATCTTGGCCGATATCGGCTCGCGCGGCGCGGATTTGCGCTCCTGTCTGGCATAGCCGTAGTAAGGCACAATAATATTCACCGTTCTTGCCGACGCCCGCTTAGCCGCATCAATCATGACCAGCAGCTCTACGAACAGCTCATTAATGGGGTGAGCGAGGGATTGCACCAAAAATACGTCACAGTTCCGGATACTCTCTTCATAATGCACATAAATCTCGCCGCTCTTGAAGCGGGTCAGCTTAATCTGGCCCAGCGGTGCGCCCAGACGCTCCGCAATATCAGCGGCCAGCTTCGGATTCGACGAACCGGAAAAAATACGCAATTGATGATGATGCATAGTACCCTCCTGGGGATCAAAATTTATAGTTCAAACGGAACCAATGTACGGACGCGACCCTCAAACACAGCCAATTCGCGGAAACCGATGTGCCACAGCAAGCTGCGGGCCTCCTGCAAGCCGTCTCCCAGCTTCATTGGATCATGGGCATCAGAGCCCAGGGTGAGCGGTATGCCCAGCTTCAAAGCCTGCTGCAGCACATGCTCAGCGGGAAACATCTCCGCGCAGGGCTTGGTAAGTCCTGACGCGTTAAGCTCCATCGCAGTGCCGCTGCCTGCTATCGCACTGAGCGCCTCCAGCTCCATCGCCCGCACCTTGGCCTTACCCTCCGGTGTCTGTGGACCATAGCCAAACCGTTTGATAACATCCATATGTCCTATAATATCATATAATCCCGATAACGCCGACTTCCGCACAGCATCATAATACCGGCGGTAAACCTCCGTCACATCTTGACCTTCCCAGCCATGCGTCTGGCGAAAATCCGTAATGTCCCATTCTCCGAGAAAATGCACCGAACCGATCAAATAGTCCCAGGGATACGGTGCCAAAAGCTCACGGATCTGCTCCTCGTAGCCCTCGATATAATCGGCTTCCAGTCCTACACGCAGCTCAATCCTTCCGCGATAACGCTCCTTGAGGTTCAGACATTCGTCCACGTAGCGGGGAAGCTCGGATAACGGCATCGCCATCTCTGGATAGTAGGTATCCGGGTCTACATGAATTAGCGGCAGGTGATCAGACAAACCAAGCTGCTCCAGCCCCAGTTCAATCCCCCGCTGCACATACTGTTCAAGGGTTCCTACTGCATGTCCGCAGCGCTCATGGTGGGTATGGTAATCAATACGCATGCTGAAGGCTCCTTCCTAATCACGGCGCGGCCGTTCATGGCGGGCGCTCAGTTCCTCCATAATCTCATCCAGCGGAAGCTTGCGCTCCTGCAGCAGCACCAGCAGATGGTAGATCAAATCACTGACCTCAAGGCGCAGCTCGGCATTGTCTTTATTTTTGGCGGCGATAATCGTTTCCGAGGCCTCTTCACCCACCTTTTTCAGAATTTTATCAACACCTTTATCGAACAGGTAGGTTGTATACGCGCCTTCCGGCCGTTCTGCTTCCCGCTCGGCAATCACCCGCTCCAGCTCCCCGAGAACGGCAAAACGCTCACTGTCGCTCAGGCCCTGCGAGGCAGTCGCGGCAGTTGGTTCCTTAACGCTGCCTGCTGCTGCCGGATGGCTCAGCGGGAGCTCGCGGAAGAAACAGGAGGTCTCCCCTGTATGGCAAGCTGGCCCTTCCGGTACAACCTTCAATAGCAGCGTGTCGCTGTCGCAGTCATAATGGATGGAAGTAATAGCCTGGGTATTGCCGGAGGTCCCCCCTTTATGCCACAGTTCACTGCGTGACCGGCTCCAGAACCAGGTCTGTCCGCTCTCCAGCGAGAGCTGCAGGGATTCTTTATTCATATAGGCAACCATTAGCACTTCCAGACTGTTCGCATCCTGCACCACGGCAGGGAGCAGTCCAGCTTCATTCCAGCGTATGCCCTCTAATACTTTCTGTTGGCTCTGGGCTGTTAATTGCTCTGCTTCGCTCATCGGATCTCTACCCCTTTTTGCTTCAGATCTGCCTTCAAATCATGAATGGCGATTTCTTTATAGTGAAAAATCGTCGCCGCCAGTCCAGCGTCGGCTTTGCCTTCCGTAAATACATCATAAAAATGCTCCATCTTCCCTGCTCCCCCCGAAGCAATCACGGGAATGGTAAGCAGGTCACTCACTGCAGCGGTCAGCTTCAGATCGAAGCCGTCCTTCGTGCCGTCCGCATCCATGCTGGTCAGCAGAATCTCGCCTGCTCCCAGCTTCTCGGCCTCCTTGGCCCAGGTCAGCGCACGGATTCCCGTAGGCTTGCGCCCGCCGTGCGTATATACTTCCCATTCGCCCCAAGCCTCATTGTATTTGGCATCCATCGCCACTACAATACACTGGGCTCCGAAACGCCGGGCCCCTTCGAGAATGAGCTGCGGATTATTGACCGCCGCTGTATTGATACCGATTTTGTCCGCACCCGCGCGCAGGATGCGCTTCATATCCTCCGGAGTAGAGATCCCCCCGCCCACTGTAAAGGGGATGGCAATTTCACCTGCGGTCTGCCGCACGACTTCAACCATCGTGGCCCGGCCTTCCACAGAGGCGGAAATATCCAGAAATACAAGCTCATCGGCGCCTTCCCGGTCATACAATGCCGCCAGCTCCACCGGATCACCGGCATCGCGCAGATTCACAAAGTTCACGCCTTTGACTACCCGCCCGTCTTTAACATCCAGACAGGGAATGATGCGTTTGGCTAACATGAAATAACCCCTTTCCATAGTTTTCGAGTGAAAACCTTTTACGATCCAACCTTTTCGATCCCCCTAGGAAATTTCGATCCCCCTAGGAAATTTCGATCCCCCTAAATCCCCCTTAGCCAAGGGGGACCCCAAGGGCCCCGGCCCTCTGGACACCCGGATGGCTGGCGTGGGCAGGGGCCTGGGCTCCCGGGCGATTATGGCTAATGAGCGCTTACCCCTGCGGGGCCGCTTCTACGTCGGCGCACCTGCAAGGGCAAAACCTTAAACTTTAAACCTTAAACCTTAAACAACTTTCGTGTTCCACGTTCTGGCCCCTCACGGGACGGCGGCTTCGAACCGCCTGCGTAAAGAATAACCATAAGATGAACTAAACTTGGAATCGAGCTCAAACTGCATTCGTGCAGCTAAAGCCTGCCGGTCATTCTACTTCCCGTTTAGAGCCTGCAAAGCCTTGGTAAGATCAATATTGCCAGTGTATAGCGCTTTGCCGACTATCGCACCGCCGACTCCGCTGCCGCTATGTACGTTAAGGCGCAGCAGGTCGTCCAGACTTGTAACGCCGCCAGAGGCGATCACGGTTTTACCGCTGGTAGCGGCCATGGATACGATGCCCTCGATGTTCGGACCCTGCATCATACCGTCGCGTGAGATGTCGGTGTAAATGAACGTTTCGGCACCTTTGGCTGCCAGCTCCTTGGCCAGATCCTCTGCACGAACCTCAGAGGTGTTCAGCCAGCCATGAGTGGCAACATAACCGCCACGGGCATCGATGCCAATCGCCACTTTGTCGCCGTATTTGGCGAGCACAGCCTCTGTAAAGGCATGATCGTTGATGGCGGCTGTACCGATAATGACACGGCTGACGCCGAGTCCCAGCAGTTTTTCCACATCCGCAAGCGTGCGGAGGCCTCCGCCTACCTGTACGGGAACACCCGCGTTTTTGGCGATCGCCCCGATGATGGCGTCATTTACCGGATGTCCGGCCTTGGCTCCGTCCAAATCGACGAGATGAATAAATTTCCCGCCCTGCTCTTCCCAAGATCTGGCTACCTCTAGCGGGCTATCGTTATATATGGTTTCCTGGTTGTAATCACCCTGCTGCAGTCTGACGCATTTTCCATCCCGGATATCAATCGCCGGATATACGATAAAAGAAGACATGAGGCGCTCCCACTTTCGCTACAATATAGTTATATAGAGAGTTTCTTAAGTTCATTATATACCGGGCTTACACCCGCGTACCCTTCAGTTGCAAGAAATTGCCCAGCAGCTTCATTCCCAGCTCTCCGCTTTTCTCCGGGTGAAACTGCATACCGAATACATTCTCCCGGCCTACAATAGCCGTAACCGGATGACCGTAATCTGTGATGGCGAGCAAATCGCTCTGCTGTTTCATGACAGCATGGAAGGAGTGGACAAAATATACATGCCCTGCTTCAAGTCCCGCGAACAACGGACTCTGCGGCTGAAGGAAATCCAGCTTGTTCCAGCCCATATGCGGGACTTTATAGCCCTCACGCGGTGCAAAACGGACCACCGAGCCAGGCAGAAGATCAAGCCCTTCATGAGTGCCGTATTCTTCACCGCTGGTGAACAACAGCTGCATTCCGAGGCATATCCCCAGCAGCGGCTGTCCTGAAGATGCGGCTTCACGGACCACAGCATCCAGCCCGCTCTCCCGCAGATGCTCCATCGCATCGCCAAACGCACCAACACCCGGCAAAATGACGCTATCGGCAGCCAGAATCTCCCCGGCCTCACCCGTCACAAGACTTTTATACCCGAATCGTTCCACCGCCTTGCTGACACTATGCAGATTGCCCATGCCGTAATCGACGATTGCAACGGTCATTCTACAGCACTCCCTTCGTGGAAGGCACACCCTTCACGCGCGGGTCAATCAGTGTCGCTTCATCCAGCGCGCGGCCCAGCGCTTTGAATATCGCCTCGATCATGTGGTGGGTATTCGAGCCATAGTGCACGATCACATGCAGTGTAATCCGCGCCTCCAGTGCGAATTTCCACAGAAATTCATGCACCAGCTCGGTGGAAAAGCTTCCAACCTGTTGTGATGGATACGCAGCACGGTACTCAAAATGCGGACGGTTGCTGATATCGATGACCACCTGAGCCAGTGCCTCATCCATAGGGATGAAGACACTCGCGTAGCGCTTTATCCCTTTTTTGTCGCCCAGGGCCTCACGAAGCGCCTGTCCCAGACAAATGCCGATGTCCTCCACGGTGTGGTGATCGTCAATGTCAATGTCGCCCCGCGCCTGCACGGACAGATCAAACTGGCCATGCTTTGTAAATAAATCCAGCATATGATTCAAAAACGGGACATCCGTCTCCAGCTCCGAAACCCCGCTGCCGTCCACGGCCAGAGTGAGCTTGATATCCGTTTCATTGGTTTTGCGGCTAAGTCCCGCTTGGCGCACGGCCTGGGCCTCGTTGTTATTTTCCATTTCCGTCTCCACCCTTCGCTTCGTTCTGCAGTCTGACCTCTATTGCACGCGCATGGCCTTCCAACCCCTCGCGGCGGGCCAGCTCGATAATCGTCGCCCCGTCCTTCAGCAGCGCTTCCTTGCTGTAATAGATCAGGCTTGATTTCTTAATGAAATCATCCACATCGACCGGCGATGAGAACCGTGCTGTGCCATTGGTCGGAATAATATGATTGGGGCCGGCAAAATAGTCGCCGACCGGCTCCGAGCTGTACGGGCCCAGGAAGATCGCTCCGGCATTCTCGATGCTGCCGAGCAGACCCATCGGATCCTCTGTCACAACCTCCAGATGCTCCGGCGCAAGCCGGTTCACAACGGAGATCCCTTCCGCCAGCGACTCCACGACGATGATCGCGCCGTAGTTGTCCACGGAAGCGCGCGCGATGGCCTCGCGCGGAAGCTCACGTAGCTGCCGTTCTACTTCGGCAGCAACGGCCTCCGCCAAGCGCTGCGATGGCGTAACCAGGATGGCCGAGGCCATCTCGTCATGCTCGGCCTGCGAGAGCAGGTCGGCCGCGACGTAGGCGGCCTCAGCGGTATCGTCGGCGAGCACGACGATCTCGCTCGGTCCGGCGATGCTGTCGATATCGACAGCGCCGTAGACCTCGCGTTTGGCCAGGGCCACGTAGATGTTCCCTGGCCCGCAGATCTTATCGACCGGCACGATAGACTCCGTGCCGAAGGCCAGTGCGGCGATCGCCTGCGCGCCGCCCACGCGGTAGATCTCGTTCACGCCGGCTTCTGCGGCGGCAACGAGGATGTAAGGATCGATGCCCTCCGTGCCGCCGGTCGACGGCGGAGTGACCATCACAATCTCCGGCACTCCGGCAATCTGAGCCGGAATTACGTTCATCAGCACTGAGGACGGGTATGCCGCCTTGCCGCCGGGCACGTATACGCCCACTCGCTTCAGCGGGCGGATGATCTGGCCCAGGATCGTGCCGTCCGGCTGCAGATCCATCCAGGAATTGCGTTTCTGCCGGGCATGAAACGCCCGGATATTGGCTGCTGCGGCGCGGATCGCCGTTACAAAAGACTCCTCCACCCTGCCGTATGCGGCCTGGAGCTCATCTGCCGTCACCCGCAGCTGTGCTGCAGTAAGCGCAGCGCCGTCGAACCGCTCCGTATAGCGGAGCAGTGCCGCGTCGCCTTCTTTTTTGATATCGGCCACAATTTCTTTCACGGCCTTATTCTGCTCAGGCGTTCCGTACTCTACTTCACGCTGAAGCTTAAATTCCTTGCTTGATTGAACCTTCACCGCTGCTTCCCCCTTTTGCATCCTTAGCGCTCTACTCCGCCCGTTGCCGCTCCCGGTCTGGTGATAACCGCCTGCAGACGGTCGCACAGCTGCTGAATTTCTTCGTTCTTCATCCGATAGCTTACACGGTTAGCCACAAGACGGCTCGTAATCTCGAAGATGCTCTTCATCTCCACCAGCCCATTGTCCTTCAGCGTCTGGCCGGTCTCCACCATATCAACAATACGGTCTGCAAGACCGATTAGCGGTGCAAGCTCGATGGAACCATTCAGCTTCACAACCTCCACCTGCTGCCCCTGCTCGCGGAAATAGCGGGATGCCACATTCGGATATTTCGTCGCCACCCGCTGTTGAATACCCGGCTGCCAGTTCGGTAGACCGATAATTGACATCCGGCAGCGCGCGATCCCCAGATCCAACAGCTCGTAGACATCACGATTTTCCTCCAGAAGCACATCTTTGCCAACAATTCCGATATCTGCGACACCATATTCCACATAAGTGGGAACATCGACCGGTTTGGCCAGGATAAATTCCATTCCCGCTTCCGGCAGTGAGATCACCAGCTTCCGTGACTCTTCACCGTCCGGTGGAATCGGCAGCCCCGCTTGACGGAACAACTCAGCTGCTTTATTGTAAATCCGACCTTTTGGCATGGCCACTTTCAATATCTGCGCCATCATCATAGACCTCCGTTTCCATATCTTCGCCTATATACCTGTATATGTAGAACTTAGCCATGCTCGCTGACAAAAGAAACGAATGTATAAATCTCTCCGTACGTTTCGCCTTCCGCTTCGACCGCATTTGTGTCCAAACGCTTCACTGTCATCAGATCACCAGCCTCGCTGGTAAGCCGCGTCACCACTACATGGCCTTCAGCCCGCAGCCGCGCCGCCTCCTCCAGTCCTTCTTTGCGCCGGGATGCGTCGTATTGGATCAGGACCGGAAGCTCTTCCTCTTCCGGTACGCCGGATACACCGTCCAGAATACGGTTCGTCTTCAAAGAGAAGCCGGTTGACGGAGTGGGGCGCCCGAATTGCTGCAGCAGATTGTCATAACGTCCGCCGCTGCATACCGGAAATCCAAGCTCCGAGGCATAGCCCTCAAAGGTCATCCCTGTATAATAGGAGAAGTCGCCAATCATCGTCAGATCAATCAGGACATGCTGAGAGACGCCATACGACACCAGTACTTCCCACACCTTGCATAAATGCTCAATCGAGGTACGGGCCAGCGGATGGCTGCTGAGCTCCAGAGCTTGACTGCAGATTTCCTTGCCTCCCCGCAGCCGCAGCAGTCCATCCAGCTCGTTCTTCTGAGCATCAGTCAGCTCAAGCTGGCGGAGCGTCTCGCGGAAGGCCACATAATCACGGTTTAGCAAATGGTTCTTCAGTTCTTCCTGTGCTTCCGGAAGACCAGCTACCGCCTCCTGGAACAACCCGTCGAGGAAGCCTACATGCCCCATGGCGATTTTGAAAGACTTTACTCCCGCCGCCTGCAGCGAGGAAATCGCCAGCGCCACAACCTCGGCATCAGCCTCTGGTGAATCATCGCCGACAAGCTCTACCCCGGTCTGGAAGAATTCCGCTTCCCGCCCCGCTTCCTCCTCAATGGCCCGGAACACATTAGCGTGGTAGGACAGGCGGAGAGGCAGCGGCTCATCTTTTAACAGTGAAGAAACCACACGCGCTACCGGCGCCGTCATTTCCGAGCGCAGCACCAGTGCCTGCCCGCGGTTGTTAAGCAATTTATAGAGCTTCTGGTCGGATGTGGAGCTGGCCACGCCGACTGTATCGTAATATTCCAATGTGGGCGTAATCATCTGCCGGTATCCCCAGCGGCTCATGCAGTACAGCACATCATTCTCGATCTTGCGCAGTTTGGCCACTGCACGCGGGAGATAGTCACGCACGCCGGCCGGCTTCTCGAATCCCTTTGGTTTGGACATCTTCATTGGTCACCTCGTCAGATATCATCAATAGTAGGAAATAAACACTTTAATATGGTACAGTGGTAGTAAAGTAAAGCAGTGGCAATATCGTATCACGGACTATCCTGTACGTCAATTGAACCTTTGATATATAGAATAGCATAATTGCTTACATATAGAGTGATGTTGAAACTTTTATATATTGTCCCCCATTCACACCACTTAATAGTCGGGAACCTTACTCTCACGAATATTAATGACATACAAGATTTCCCTTTACAAGCTATTCAGTGCAGTAGTAAGATACAAACAAAGTTGTATACAAGTACACAAGTTACTGTGAGAATCTGCTAAGGAGTGAACTACAATGAAATTGGGCATGATCGGACTGGGTAAAATGGGTTTTAACCTGGCACTGAACCTGATGAACCATGGGCATGAGCTTGTAGTCAGCGATATCAACCCGCAAATGGGGCTGCAGTTAGCCGAACGGGGCGCACTTGCCGCTTCATCCTTGGAGGAAGTGGTTGCGAAGCTTGAACACCCCAGAATAGTCTGGGTCATGCTCCCTGCCGGCGAGATCGTAGGAGGAGTGATTGATAGTCTATCCAGGCTATTGGATGCGGGGGATATTATCATTGATGGCGGCAACTCCCACTATAAGGAATCCATTGCACGGGCAGGGAAGCTGAGTGAGCGCGGCATTTATTTGTTCGATGCCGGCACATCCGGCGGAACGGAGGGGGCTGAGCATGGAGCCTGCTTAATGGTTGGGGGCGATCCGGAGGTATTCAAGGACATTGAACCGCTATTCCGTGATCTCGCGGTCGAGCGCGGTTACCTGTACGCAGGGGAAAGTGGCAGCGGCCATTTTTTGAAGATGATCCATAATGGTATTGAGTATGGAATGATGCAGTCCATTGCCGAAGGTTTTGAGCTGCTGGAGAAAAGCCCGTTCGACTTTAATTATGAGCAGGTTGCCGGACTGTGGTCGAATGGATCTGTGATCCGCGGTTGGCTGATGGAGCTTGCACAGAACGCTTTTGCCAAAGACCCGAAGCTTTCCGAAATCCGCGGGGTGATGCAGAGCTCGGGAGAAGGTAAATGGACCGTTCAAACTGCGCTTGATCTTGAAGCCAGCACACCGGTTATTGCCCTCTCTCTACTGATGCGCTACCGTTCCCTTGAGGACGATACTTTCCACGGCAAGGTTGTCGCTGCGCTCCGCAACGAATTTGGCGGTCACGCTGTTGTGCAGGAGAAGGACTGATTTGAATTACAGAATGCGCTCTAGGCAAGGAAAGGTGCAGGTTACCGGATGGAACGGTGAAGACATTGTATGCTAAAATTAATGGAATGCTTGGTCTTAGCTTGCAACTAATTACACAGAGGAGTCCTTTTACATGCATTATCCTGCCACATGGCTGCAAGGAGCTTCCCTTGGAGAATCGATTGCCTGTGAACTCAGGCTACAAATCATAAATGAAAATATCAAACCAGGCGAGGTGCTTTCGGAGAACCGGATTTCAGCCGATTTTGGCATTAGCCGTTCTCCGGTCCGTGAGGCACTCAAGACCTTGGCTGGCGAGGGATTAATCCGTCTGGAAAGAATGGGAGCCGTTGTTGTAGGACTGAACATCAAAGATGTTGAGGAGCTCTATGATGTCCGGTACCTCATCGAGAGCTTTGCCCAAGAACGGCTCGCCATGAATATACAGGATGCGCTAATCCGGCAGCTCGAACAGAGTATCGACAGAATGAAGCTGGCCATCACGCACAATGATTACGTTGAGTTTGCCCGCCAGGACTTCTTTTTCCACGAATCCATTATCACCGAAGCGAAGCACACCAGGATTCTTCATTTATGGAACAGCATCCGTTATATTGTAATGACCGTCATTCTAATTACTACCGAAAAAGGCTTTACCCTCGGAGAGGAACGGATGCATTGGATAGCAGAGAAGCACCGCGTGGTTATAGAGGCCCTTCGTTCAAGAGATCGTGAAACGATCCATAAGGTGGTCCAGGAGTATTTCGCCGATTCTTCTGAAACGCTGATTCGCAGCCTGTCCTAATCATTTTAAATATCCGGGTAGCATCTTCATTGGAAAGAAGGTTTGCAGATTGGGCACATCCTATATGCTAGGCGTCGATATTGGAACTACAAGCACTAAAGCTGTCCTCTTTGAGGAAAACGGAAAAATTGCCGCACAAGCGGATCAAGGCTATCCGCTGCACACCCCTTCATCCTCGGTTGCAGAACAGGACCCGGACCAGATCCTGCATGCTGTAGTCCATACCGTCGGAGCCGTCATGAAGGACAGCGCCATCAGGCCCGATTCTGTCCTTTTTCTTTCGTTCAGCTCCGCCATGCACAGTGTAATTGCAGTAGACCATACGGGGAATCCTTTGATTGCGTGTATTACATGGGCAGATAACCGAAGTGCTGCCTGTGCAGCACGCCTGCGGGACGAATTAGGCGGCCACGAGCTATACCTGCGTACAGGAACACCTATTCATCCTATGTCCCCGATCACCAAGCTGATGTGGCTGAGGGAGGAGCAGCCGGAGTTGTTCCGCCAGACATACAAATTCATTTCCATTAAGGAATACATCTTCGCCAAGCTCTTCGGTGAATATGTCATTGATTATTCTATAGCCTCTTCCACCGGCATGTTCAATTTAGAACAGCTGGACTGGGATACGGAGGCCCTGAGTATAGCCGGCATTACCGCGGAGCATCTCTCCAAGCCTGTTCCCACTACTCAGAGTATGCAGGGCCTGCTGCCTGGTTGGCCTGAGAAGCTAGGTTTGTTGCCAAACACCCTGTTTATAGTTGGTGCCAGCGACGGTGTACTTTCCAATCTTGGTGTGGGTGCTATTAAGCCAGGAGTCGTTGCTGCCACAATCGGAACCAGCGGAGCCATCCGCACAGTTGTCGACAGGCCGCTTACCGATCCCAAGGGACGGATATTCTGTTATGCCCTGACAGAGAAGCACTGGGTCATCGGGGGGCCAGTGAACAACGGGGGAATGCTTTTCCGTTGGGTGCGTGATGAATTCGCTGCCTCCGAGGTGGAAACAGCCAAACGTCTGGGTATTGACCCCTATGAGGTGCTGACACGCATTGCGGAGCAGGTTCCGGCGGGCAGTAACGGCCTCCTCTTCCATCCCTACCTTACTGGAGAACGTGCACCGCTATGGAATCCGGATGCCCGGGGTTCCTTTTTTGGCCTAACGATGAATCACCATAAAGAGCATATGATCCGTGCCGTGCTGGAAGGTGTCATTTTCAACATGTATACTGTGCTGCTGGCCATGGAGGAGCAGATCGGACAGCCGGCCAAGATTCATGCCACCGGAGGCTTTGCCCGTTCTTCACTGTGGCGGCAGATGATGGCAGATATTTTCGACCAGGAGGTTGTCATTCCAGAGAGCTTCGAGAGTTCTTGTCTGGGGGCGGTTGTGCTTGGCCTTTACGCTACCGGACGCACAGACACCTTTGATATTGTTTTTAAAATGATCGGCTCGACCCATCAGCATCATCCAATCAAGGAGCACGCTGACGTCTATAAACAGCTGCTGCCGATTTATATCTCCGTTTACCGCAGTCTGGAGAGCCATTATCAGGCTATCGCCGAGTTTCAGCGGGAACAAGCCGGAGAGTAACAGCCGCTCTACCCGTTTTGCTTAATATACCAAACAAAGCGCCGACCCGTCGCAGGATGCGAATGGTGGCGCTTTGTTTGGTATGATCTTTGATAGGATGAATGCTACAGGGCTGCCTTTTTCTTCGGCATCTGCGGTCCGGAACCGAATACAATCCAGGCAGGCTTCACATAACGGAAGACGAGAGCAACCACGAGCCATGAACCCAGCAAGGCTACAAGCCAACCGCCGGCAATTGCCGCCGTGTATGCAAGCGAACCCCCGTGAAGCGGAAGTTTTCTATACAGGAAGAGCAGCGCAGGATGAAGCAGATAGATTCCAAAGGAACAAGCACCGATAGAGATCAGCAGACGGCTCAGCAGACGCCTCCCTGTCCCATAGAGCAGGAACGACAGTTGCAGCAGCACAATACAGGAGAGCAGTGCATGCAGATTGGAGAAGCCTTCATACCACAGGCTGTTAATTACCGTTTTTTTCGTATAGTTATTGAACCAGAGCTCTACATGAATGATTCCAGCGGCAGCCCATAGTACCCAGAGCATAATCCACCCCGGACCTTTACCGGAACGCCAACCCTCACGCGAGAGGATCAGCCATTTTTTCAATGAGCCATAATAGACGGCAATTGCCGCCCCCAGCAGAAAGTAGGAGAAATAGGTAATAGCCAAACTACCTTTGGACAATTGCCAGTAACCGTGATTGGTCATGTATTTATTGAGCAGCACGAATCCCCATTGCAGCAGCAGACCTACTATGGGAGCCCAGGCTGCAAGACGCCGGACCTTCTGAAGACACCATAACATGAGCGGGAACAGGATATAGAACTGGATAATAATGATGATGTAATACAGATGCGTATACGCTGTCCCGGTAAGCAGATACTTTCCAAGCTTCCGGGCCATTTCATCCAAAGGCATACTCCAGGTATGACCTGCTGTCATCTTTAGAATGAAGTACATGAGTGAAAATACAACATAAGGCAAAATAATATATATCAGCCTACGGCTATAAAATTTCCCCAGTGTTTTTCCGCTTAGCGGACGGTCAATATAATTGTAGAACAACACAAATCCGCTCAGAAAGACAAATGAAGGTACGGCGAACTGGCTGAATTTGTTAATGAACAAAAACGGATGGAACATCGAGGTATCCAGTGTCTCCGCAAGTGTGCGTGAAGTGGCATGTATAGCGATCACCGCAAATATCGCAACTGCCCGAAATATATCCAGCTGCGGAATTCTTTCCTTTTGTCTCATTTCATTTCCTCCTGTGAACTCGCACCCCAGGTGCCTGTATCCAATCATATCAATTGCTGCCTGTCCAACATTGACAACGTAGTCTGACCTAAGTATATCGCCACAATCCGCCATTTGAATACTTAAAGGTTGCTTAACATTTCTGTTTTACACAACAAAACCCCGCAGTTCCTGCGTAAGTGCACGCAATCTGATCCTGCAGGGCAACTTTTATTGCATCACTTATCTTCAAATACTTCTTCATTGTTCATCCCGGATGATGGCTTCAGCTCCCGCAGCGGATTGCCTCCAACAAAGGAACCTGCGGCTACATCCTTATGCACTACCGAACCTGCCGCTACAATCGCCCCATCCCCGATGGTTACGCCAGGGAGAATCGTTGTATTGGCGCCGATCAGCACATTTTCACCTATAATGACCTCACCCAGGCGGTACTCCTTGATCAGGTATTCGTGTGCGAGAATGGTAGTGTTGTAGCCGATCACTGAATTCTCACCCACCGTAATCTTTTCCGGGAAAAACACATCCACCATGGCCATCAATCCAAACGCCGTGTGCCTGCCAACCTTCATACCCAGAACGCTGCGGTATATCCAGTTCTTCAGCGAAAGAATCGGACAATACCGGGCAATCTGAATAAAAATAAAATTGCGTATACCCTTCCAGGGACTAACCGTACGGTAAATGTACCAAAGGGAATTATGTCCTTCCACGGGATAGCGGGTTACTTTTCTCACGGTCCCATCGTCCCCTGCTCCACAATATCGAAGATGTCCTTCATCTCATGAATAATATAGTCGGGTTCATATTTCCGTAATGTCTCTTCACCTTTGAGTGACCAGGCTACTCCCGCTGCAAGGACACCTGCTGCCTTGGCCGACTGAATATCAACCACACTGTCTCCCACCATCAATGTTTTTCGGGGATCAACACCCAGGTTGCTGACAGCCTTCAGAACCGGTTCCGGATGTGGCTTAGGCTGAACTACATCGCTTACGGTAACAATCGTCTCCATATACTTTAGCAGATCGAACATCTCCAGCGCCCTCATTGTAGTCGGACGAATCTTGGTCGTTACAATTCCCAGTCTGATGCCACGCCGTGACAGTTCTTCCATCGTCTCATTCACATGGGGAAAAGAACCAATCAATTCGTCATGATGAGCATTGTTATAGGCCCGGTAGGCAAGCTCCAATACACTTGTATCCTCTAGACCAGAAAAAACTCTCATCTGCTGCTGAAGCGTAGTCCCCATATGAGGAATAATCTGTTCCCGGGTTATCGGGGGCAGATTATTCTCCCTGAGCGCATGTATGAATGAGTTGATAATCAGCTCATTCGTATTTACAATCGTTCCGTCCAAATCAAATAGTACACATTCTATCATTAGTTTCCGCTACTCCTTCGATACTTCATCCGGTGTCTTGTCCGGTTCCGGCTGTCTAACCGGCGGGGCACTTTGCGGCGTATGTGCCGCACTGTCCGGAACTATCGTATCTACGGCAGCGACCTTCGTACTGATAATAGGATCCGAGTAATGATCCTTGGGTTGACCCGTTACCCGTCGGACAATGATTATAATTATAGCTGCTACGATAGTCAGCAGTGCCAGCAGCTGCGAGCTGCGGATATTCCCGTAAGCCGGATCAAGGTATCCTTGTTCAAAACCAAACCACTTCATCGGTGTCCATAATCCATTCAGGAACGATGCAACTCCGCTGTTTCCTTGAAATCCCAAGCTGTCTGTACGGAGCGCCTCGATAAAGAAGCGGCCGATGGAATACCAAATGAAATAGGACAAGAAGATTTCTCCTGCACGCACGAACTTTTGCCGGCGCAGGACCATTAGTAGCAGGATACCCAGTAAACTCCAGAGGGATTCATACAAGAATGTGGGGTGATGAAAAGCATCTCCTATGTACATCTGGTTCACAATGAAATCAGGAAGATGCAGCTTATCGCGAAGGAAGGACTCTTCTACAACGCCACCATACGCCTCCTGGTTCACGAAGTTGCCCCAACGTCCGATCATCTGGCCTGCAAGCAGTCCGGGTGCACAAATATCCACAATCCGCCAGAAGGGGTACCCTTTGTAACGAAAATATATGATACCGCAAATAACCGCACCAATCAGAGCACCATAAATAGCGATCCCGCCATTCCAGATTTTGAAGACATCCGCAAAGTTGTCCTTATAATCCTCCCATTTGAATGCCACATAATAAATACGGGCACCAATGATGGCTGAAGGCAAACCAAGGAGCAACATATCCATGAAGAATTCCTGTGAAATATTGAAGCGCTTGCCTTCCTGAATGGCTAAAAGTAATCCAACCAACGCACCGACACCAAGTATTAGACCATACCAGTGAACCGGCAGAGAACCGATAGAGAAGACAATCGGATCAATCGCTAATGAAAAAAACATGCTCTCACACTCCTAGTCCAAATCATCCATGTCTTCAGATATGGTGGCAGTAAGCTTATTGGTAAATTGCAATGCAGCATTGTAGCCCATCTGCTTCAAACGATAGTTCATTGCTGCCACTTCTATAATAACCGCAAGGTTACGTCCAGGACGCACGGGAATTGTCACAAGGGGTACATCCGTATCAATAATCCTAGTCGTTTCCTCATCCAGTCCAAGCCGGTCATACTGTTTGTCCTGCTGCCAAGCTTCCAGTCTGACCACCAGTGTAATCCGTTTATGATTACGAATAGCCCCTGCACCAAACAGTGTCATAACATTGATGATCCCAACACCACGGATTTCAAGCAGATGACGGATCAATTCCGGTGCCGTACCATGCAGCTGATTATCCGAGGTTTGACGAATTTCCACCGCATCATCGGCAATCAAACGATGGCCGCGTTTTACAAGCTCAAGCGCTGTCTCACTTTTACCGATACCGCTACTGCCGGTAATGAGCATGCCCACACCATACACATCACATAGAACACCATGAATCGTAGCTGTAGGTGCCAGTTTCCCTTCCAAAAAGCTGGTGAGTCTGCTGGAGAATATTGTAGTCGCCATCGAGCTTCGCAGCACTGGCAGTCCCTTTTCATTGCTAATATCGATAAGCTCCTGAGGCACATCAAGGGCTCTCGTAATCACAATACACGGTGTATTGTCGTTACAGATCCCGCGAATTCTGCTCTTGCGCTCTTCATCCGGAAGCATTGAAAAAAAGGCCAGTTCGGTTTTGCCTAGAAGCTGAACACGTTCCTCCGGATAATATTCAAAATAACCGGCCATTTCAAGTCCCGGACGATTCAAATCATCCACTGTAATAGGTCTTTTCAGACCCTCTTGTCCGGAAACAACCTCTAACTGAAAATGCTGCACCAATTCGGATACTTTTACCTTCTTAGCCATGTGTGTCCGTCCTTTCGTCACCAGCGGTGTTATCCGCTCGCCCGCATTTGGTTAATACTAATTCCCATTCCAGCCGCAGGTAATTCTCCTGCTATCTTAATGGATAACGTCAATGAATGCAATCTTAATAGCCGCAGTTCCTCCCGCATGAAGCTGATGAATAACCTGAATATTATGAACATCAGTATGTAAAAATAAACAGCCCCACTTGGTGGGGCCTAGGCTTCAGTCCAAATGCAAGGTTTGTAGAGGATCTTCAATAAATAAGGTTGGTCCTGTTTATCAAAAAAGCCGCCTTCTCAGGCGGCTTAGTTCAAGCAGATCTAACTATCTTATCCGAGCAAAATGTTAAGTTCGGATTCTTTATCGAAGAGATGGATTTTGTTCATGTCAATGGCCAATTTTGGCTTGCTGCCTTCACGAGTAGTAGAACGTCCATCTACACGTGCAATTACAGTGTTAGTTCCAAGACCGCTCAAGTACAGGAGCATTTCATGACCAAGGTTTTCAGTAACATCAACCAGTGAAGTGAAGATTGTATTCGGTGAAGCTTCCAGGAATACTGGTTCTTCGTGAATATCTTCTGGACGAACGCCCATAATTACTTCTTTGCCGATGTAGCCTTTGTTGCGAAGCAGTGTAGCTTTGCCGCCTGGAACTTCAACATCAAGGTTCTCAGCACGGAAGCGTACAGCACCACCAACATCAGACAATGTACCGTTGATAAAGTTCATTGTAGGGGAACCAATGAATCCGGCTACGAACAGGTTCGTAGGCTCATTGTACAGTTCTTCAGGAGAAGCAGCTTGTTGAATAATACCATCATACATAACTACGATACGGTCACCCATTGTCATAGCTTCTGTCTGGTCATGTGTTACATAGATACAAGTGGTTTCAAGGCGTTTAACCAGTTTAGTGATTTCCGCACGCATTTGACCACGAAGTTTAGCATCCAAGTTGGAGAGAGGTTCATCCATCAGGAAGACTTGCGGATCACGTACGATAGCGCGGCCCAGTGCGACACGTTGACGTTGACCACCGGACAATGCTTTTGGTTTGCGGTCAAGCAAGTGTTCGATATCGAGGATTTTCGCAGCTTCGCGTACCTTCTTGTCGATTTCTTCTTTTTTCACTTTACGCAGTTTCAAACCGAATGCCATGTTCTGATACACGCTCATGTGCGGGTACAGGGCGTAGGATTGGAATACCATCGCGATATCGCGGTCTTTTGGAGCTACGTCATTGACTACACGATCGCCAATGTACATTTTTCCTTCAGAGATTTCTTCCAGACCAGCAATCATACGCAAGGTTGTGGATTTACCGCAACCTGAAGGTCCAACCAGTACCAAGAATTCCTTATCTTTAATATCAAGATTGATATCGATTACTGTTGCTTTATCGGAACCCGGGTATTTTTTGAAAATATGCTCTAAACGTACGCCTGCCATTTTATTTCCCCCTCGAGTCAATTAGTTAGACTAAAAAATAAATCGCTTTCTTGTACGTTTATCTTACCCCAGACATGCCGCGATGGCTATTTGTAAGGTTCACAAAAAACCTATTTTCTTTTCGTCACTTTATACAATAACATGGCTAACTTCACAATAGCGGCGTCTCCAAAGCTCCGGACATCGGCTCCAGTCTCCTGTTTGATCTTATCCAATCTGTACAGCAGCGTATTCCGGTGAATATATAACTTTTTTGCTGTTTCACTAACATTACAGTCCATCTCGAAAAAAGTCTCCAGTGTCAGAAGCATCTCTTTATCCGCCAGCACGGAAGTATAATCTCCTATTTGTCCGAGCAGTTGTCTTCGGCGATCATCAGGAATACTATTGACTAGACGCTCCATATGGAGCTCCCATGGCAAATGAATATAGTCTCCCACCTGGAATACCCTACCCAAAATGATTGTTTCCCGCAGCAAAGCTACTGACCCGGTCAATCCCTTCACAGGAATAATCGCAGGTGCTACCGCCAGGTGAAATACTCCCACCCACTCGCTGGCAATCAGTTCATGCAATCCCATGCAAGTCTGAGCCAGCAGATCCTCAGCACTCTCTTCCTCATCATCTTTATCATCCCCGCCAGTGAGCAGTTCCTTACGGGCTAAAATTAACCATTCCTTCTCCTGAAGCGGAATAAGCAGAATTTCATTCTCGAAGTAACTCCGCAGCAGCTTCATCAGGGAACGGTAGGTTACTTGCGGGTTATGAACATTTTCGCTGACAAGCAGGAATGGAATCATCTCCCCCACCAGCCGCCCCTTCAAAGTTATCTCATCAGGAATTTCCGCATCATTCTTCTCCTGCTCTAATTGGGCATTCAGCCAGCCGCTAAGCTGACGGGCCTCCAGTTCGCCTTCTTCCTTAAGACCTGTCGCCTTCAGGGCTATAGCGAAATTCCTCGCAGCATAATTGACTAATTGCACTTCTAAAGGGGTCAGCCCATCGAGTTCCAGCCAAATCGCCGTGATTCTCCCCTCGTTCTCATACAAAGGCACCCACAAGTGTCCCTCGTGGAACACTGGCTGTTCCTGCTCTTCTGTACCTATGCCAAAAAGGGAAGCCGAATGCTGCCTCCCAAGCTGTTTGATTCCAGTTCTCTTTCCGGTGAGCTGCTCCAACTTTTGACGCAAAACCTCACTATCCATCGTCACCATACTCCACCACTTTTGCTCTTTTCGCCTATTTTATCACATTTGTCGTCAACATGCGCCTTAGTTAACAAGGTGTTCTGACAAACAAAAATATCACCGAGCATGTATGTGCCCCTTATTTACCGGAAGTAGCAGTTCACCATTTTCAGTTCCTATGCAACCAAATACCGGCGATTGCTCTTCCCTCACGGCTACAGAGCCTATTCAGCATGTACTTTTACACCCCCAGCTCCCCACATATGCTACATATCTGTCGTTGAGGACCTTTTATCAGTCACATATGTTTATTGTATAAAGGGAATTCCCTAAACTCCTGGCAAATTCATAATGTACCGGATTATGACCGAAAGCTACAAATCCATATGCAATTCTGGGAAGCGGTTCATAACCATCCCTGTTTCAACTAGCCGAATTTTGCTAGGATAAGTTTGACTATGTGCAGCAGCAATAAAATACAATTATCCTAAATAAATGAGAGCAGAAATGGCCCTTCTCAACCCAAGCTCAAAACATACTATTAGAAATCATGAAAATACAAAAAAGCCACCACCTAAAGGTGATGACTTTCAGATTGGAATGAGCCATGAAGGACTCGAACCTTCGACACCCTGATTAAAAGTCAGGTGCTCTACCAACTGAGCTAATGGCTCATAAAACTGGTGGAGGCTGATGGATTCGAACCACCGAACACGTACGTGAGCAGATTTACAGTCTGATGCGTTTGGCCACTTCGCTAAGCCTCCACAATATGGTGGCGCGGGAGGGAATCGAACCCCCGACACAAGGATTTTCAGTCCTTTGCTCTACCGACTGAGCTACCGAGCCATATAAACAAGCCTTAAAACATAAAAATGGCGGAACCGACGGGATTCGAACCCGCGATCTCCTGCGTGACAGGCAGGCATGTTAGGCCAACTACACCACGGTTCCGCAATTATTAAAAAATGGTGCCGGCGAGAGGACTTGAACCCCCAACCTACTGATTACAAGTCAGTTGCTCTACCAGTTGAGCTACACCGGCACGGTGTAAAAACTAAATCAAAAGGATAAAAATGGTGGAGGCTGAGGGGTTCGAACCCCCGACCCTCTGCTTGTAAGGCAGATGCTCTCCCAGCTGAGCTAAGCCTCCAGGTATTATGGTAGCGGCAGAGGGGATCGAACCCCCGACCTCACGGGTATGAACCGTACGCTCTAGCCAGCTGAGCTACGCCGCCACAATAATGTAGTAATGGATTTGAAATGGCGGAGAGAGAGGGATTCGAACCCTCGCACCGCTTACGCAGTCTAACCCCTTAGCAGAGGGTCCCCTTATAGCCACTTGGGTATCTCTCCAATTGATATAGCCATGTAAATCCATACAGGAACCTTCATTCCTGAAAACTGAATCCGAAACGAATCTGCGTTTTAAGATTTGGATAAGCCCTCGACCGATTAGTATTGGTCAGCTCCACACGTTACCGTGCTTCCACCTCCAACCTATCTACCTCGTCGTCTTCAAGGGGTCTTACATACTGGGAAATCTCATCTTGAGGGGGGCTTCACGCTTAGATGCTTTCAGCGCTTATCCCGTCCGTACGTAGCTACTCAGCCATGCTCCTGGCGGAACAACTGATGCACCAGCGGTACGTCCATCCCGGTCCTCTCGTACTAAGGACAG
>NZ_LVYZ01000026.1:0-151365 GCF_001909095.1 Paenibacillus sp. P46E | reverse complement strand
TTCTCTTGGTGAACGTCTAGCCCCGCGCATCTTTCTAAAATCGCCTCCATCCACATCACCCCTGGAATCAGTTTGACGCAGGTCATGTACCCTCAAGTAAAAGGATTTTTATACACGTGCTCATAGCAACAATTGGCGGTACTCGTGGGATACAATCGGCCGGTTTGGGACTCAGAGTATGTCCTACCAAAAAAGCCTCGGCCTGTGACCTGCACTTCCATTATGGAAGACACAGATTCACAAGCCAAGACATTTTCATTCATGATGGTGGCCGTCAGGCCATGTTAGTTTGGGACAGCGCCTTTTTTTGATCTATACCCGAGACAAATTATCTTCTTTACCTGCCCACGATTTCACAACGCTACACTCTTCGCCTGAGCATCCGCCAGCAGCATCTGTATCAGGGATTGCAGCGGCAGCGATTTCCACTTCTTCGGATGGATAAGCAGCTGCAGATCGAAATGGATTTCAGGATGCACAAACGGCAGCTCAGCAAGCGTTCCGCGTTCAATCTCTTCTTCAGCTACGATTCTCGGAAGCAGGGCAATACCCAGCCCATTGCGTACGCAGCGCTTAATGGCCTCCAGATTGGACAGCTCAAAGCCGATACGGAAGTTTATTCCATGCTCGCGCAGCAGATTCTCGAACAGACTGCGGTAAATACAGCTCTCCTCTGAGACGATCAGCTCGCATTTATTCAAATCCTGCAGCGTCACTTGGTCCAGTCTTGCCAGCGCGTGCCCCTTTGGTGCCACCAGCACCAGCGGCTCATCCCTGATGATCATACGCTCAAGCTGTGTATCTGCTGTGCTGCGGTCCAGCATCAAGCCGATATCCACCTCGCCATCTCTAATTTTGGCCACCAGATTGGCTTCCTGTTCGGTTTGCAGATGAATGTTTAATCCCGGAAACGTTGTCCGAAGCTGCTGCAAAAAAGGCGGCAGGTAAAAGGCGGCCAACGAATCTATCGTCCCAATCGTCAAGGTTCCTCCAATCTGCTGGGCGATCGTTTCTTTGGAGCGGTCATATAAATCCAGAATCTCCACGAACAGCTTGAGCAGCTCTTCTCCGGGTGGGGTCAGGCGCAGTACCCGTCCATGCCGCTCCATCAGCGGAACCCCATATTCCTTCTCAATCTTCTGGATCTGCGTGGTCACACTGGACTGTGCGTAACCCAGTTCTTCAGCCGCCCGGGTAAAGCTTTGCCGCTTTGCGACCTCACGAAAGGTCCGCATATATGTTAAATCCATAAGTTCACCCCAACATCAATATTATTGATAACCCACATCATTTATTATAGCTAACGCCGATGGAATATTCCATGCTACAGTAAGATAAAAGGATTTCAACATTTTGGAGGCCGATATTCATGTTAACAGAAGAACAGATTTATGGTATCTATGTTCCCGTGGTAACCCCGTTCAATACTGCTGGAGAGATCGATCTGGAATCGTATCAGCGCTATGTGAACAACATCATCAAGAACAGTATTCATGGTCTGGTCGTTAATGGAACCACTGGAGAATCGCCGACAGTCAACATACAGGAGCTACAGACCCTCGTGAACACCTCAAGAGAGCTATTGAAATCCAGCTCGATTCCACTGGTTATTGGCACAGGGACCAATGACACCGCATCCACGGTAGCCCGCACCGAAATGGCGGCAAACTCCGGCGCTGATGCTGTACTGGTTGTAGTACCCTATTACAGCCGCCCTTCCCAGCAAGGCATTATTGAGCATTTCCGCAAAGCTGCCGAGGTAGGTATACCTGTCATGGCTTATGATATTCCGGGCCGCGCCGGAGTCGGTATGACCATCGATACGGCACGAACAATCCTGGAAATGAATAATGTTGTCGGTTTAAAAGATTGCTCTGGTTCGCCGCTGCTCGTCTCTGAGCTGTCCCGCCTGGGCTCGAAGCCGGTGCTGTGCGGCGATGACCTTCATTTCTTCGAGATGCTGGGCTGTGGAGCCGCCGGTGGTATGCTGGCCTCGGCCAATGTCCATACTGCGAAGTACCTGGGGATCTACGAGCAGTTCCGGAATGGAAAGATTGAAGAGGCAAGAGCAGAATTTGACCGGCTCATCCCGCTGATGAAGCTTCTCTTCAAGGAATCCAATCCCGCTCCGATCAAATGGCTGCTTAATGCCTATGGAGAAATCTCCTCGGATACGCTCCGCCTGCCAATGACCCCAATCAGCTCCGAGCTGCGTGAGGAATTGGGAGCTTATCTGGCCGGGTAGCACCTGTTTGAAGAATAATATGCTGTACAAAAGAACCGCCAAGGACAGTCTCTGACTGCACCTTGGCGGTTCTTGTTGGTATATGCACCTCCGTTAGGAGACGCTGATATTGTATTGCCAAGACCGCAGTTTATTGCGATCTGCCTGCTTTGGCAGCAGGTCTGCTGCTTGGACGGTGGCTGTGGTTGTTGCCTGGTCTGCCAGCCTGACCGGCTGCAGGTCTGCTACTCTGACCGGAGCCGTTCCGCTCACCTGGTCTGCCGCTATAACCGGCTCCGCTGGCAGCAGCACTCCCAGGTCTTGCTCCTGCTGCTGATTTGCTTCCCGCTTCCCCGCTTGGTCTGCTGCCCGCACTGCTCTTGCTTCCACCGGAACTGCTGCCCGGACGGTTACCTTGTGTGAACCACTCCGACTTCGGCTTGCGTGCCGGATTGGTCTTCGGCTTGGCAGCCGGCTTCGCCGGGGCTTTGGCCGGACGCTCATTCAGCAATGCCTGAGCACTTTTGGACATCGGATACGCATGGTCCTTCACTTCCGGAATCGTCTTGCCGATCAGCTTCTGGATATCCTTAAGGTACGGAATTTCTTCGGCTTCGCATAGAGAAATGGCAATTCCGCTCATGCCTGCACGGCCGGTGCGGCCGATACGGTGAACATAGGTTTCCGGAATGTTAGGCAGATTGAAGTTGATAACATGTGACAGCTCATCAATATCAATCCCGCGGGCGGCAATGTCCGTAGCAACAAGCACGCGTGTAGCCCCGCTCTTGAAGTTGCGCAGCGCATTCTGGCGGTCATTCTGGGACTTGTTACCGTGTATTGCTTGAGCGGTAATGTTAATTCGGGTCAAATCGCGGGTCACCCGGTCAGCTCCGCGTTTCGTGCGGGTGAAGACCAGTGCAGACACAATCGATTTGTCCTGCAGCAGACGGTTCAACTGATTCTGCTTATTGCCGTTCTCCAACAGATAGATCGACTGCTCAATTCTATCCACAGTGGAGGAAACCGGGGTAATTTCGATTTTCACCGGGTTCACCAGCAGTGTTTTGATCAGATTCGAAATTTCTGTCGGCATTGTAGCCGAGAAGAACAGGGTTTGTTTTTTGGCTGGCATTTTGGCAATAATCCGCTTTACATCATGAATGAAGCCCATGTCGAGCATGCGGTCTGCTTCGTCCAGTACAAGAATCTGCACATATTGCAGATCGACATGCTTCTGGTTGATTAGATCAATCAGCCGTCCTGGTGTAGCAATCAGAATATCTGCACCCTGGCTTAATGCGCGTTCCTGCGCTTTTTGCGATACACCGCCGACAATAGCTGTTGAACGGATGCTGGTGAATTTGCTGTAGGCCTGAATATTTTCCGAGATTTGCAAAGCAAGCTCTCTGGTAGGTGTGAGAATCAGCGAACGAATCCGGCGTTTGCCGCCAGTTACTGAAGGCTGCTGGCTTAACAATTGGATAATCGGCAACGAGAACGCGGCTGTTTTGCCTGTTCCGGTCTGTGCACAGCCAAGGACGTCTCTGCCGGCCAATGCCGCAGGGATGGACTCCTCCTGAATTGGAGTAGGGGTTGTATAATTTTCCTGGCTCAAAGCCTTGAGGATCGCAGGGATCAAATTCAAATCATTAAAAGTCATGTTGTCTCCTTAATTATCAATACATATATTTTCAGTTCATGAACGAACAGTATTCAGCTTATTCCTGCGTCTCCACATAGCGCAGTTGTAAGTCATAACACATAATGATACCACATATCCGCATATAAAATAACCCCGCCCGTTGAGGTTATGGAATTGGAGCTGCTTGAGAGGAACTCTTGTGTCATGTTTGGTACTAAAAAAACCTCCGCATCCTATCGATGCTGGAGGTCCATGATCCTTCTATTGGACGGTAACCTTCATAATTACACTCTCGCTTGTGCCGGAACTGTTGACCAGTTCCGCACGATATTCATACACGCCTGCTGTGCGGTTCAATACAGATGTCACGGCTGATTGGGCATTCGGCGTATTTGCGCTTAGAGGCTGCGTATCGACCAAGACACCATTTTCATAAAGACGGTAAATTGTCGCATTCATTCCCCACCATAGGTTCATTGTCACATTATAATTCCCGTCACCATCCCAATTATCATTTGATAACACAGGAACGGCGGGAGCCGCGTCTTTCACCGTTACCTCAAGCGGACTGGAAACCGATGTTCCCCAAGAATTAGTAAGCTCTGCAGTGTAGGTATAAGTCCCGTTTGCTTTTCCAGTCAGATTGGTCACCGCAGTTTGCGCCTCCGGAGAGTGATCGGCAAAAGCCTTGCTGTCAATCAGCTTGCCGTTCTCGTACAGCTTATAGCTGGTTCCATTGTTGCCCCACCACAGATTCATTGTGATTTGGTAATCGCCATCCTGTAGTCCAGTGTCATAACCGCTATTGCTGGACAGCACCAGCTTCCCGGGTACACCCGCCGCCTTCTGCGGACCGCCTACGATCTGGATAGCCGGTGCCGGTGGCGCCTCCATTCCCGTCCCCAGATAGAAGCCTGGATGCGGCGGCTGATTATAGCCTACGTTCTGCCAGGCCACCGCCAGGCGGTAGACCGGATCTTGCATCAGCGTGCGGATCCGGTAATCGGTCAGCATGGTGGTGGTGTATATCCGCAGCTCCGTGCTATCGGCGGAACGCCACATGATTTCCTCGCGCCAGTCGCCATACAAGTCTGCTTGCAGGCTGGGATTGGCTTTAGTTCCGTTGTTCGAGGCCACTCCCACGGCTTTTAACAGATTGCCTGTCGTCTGATTTGCATAGTCCCATTTATCCACCCGGTTGTCATCCATCAATTCCCGCAAAAGATCGCCATCCCACCATACCCCGAAGTTCGTTGAAGAAGGCAGCGTATTGCTTATCAGTTCCCCCTTGGCGCTGTATAAGCCGGTAACCGGAATTTGCTGCCCATTTGTAATGGTTGCCGCCCAGACCTCTTCTCCCAAATGATTCGGATCAATGTCTGCCGACATGCCCCGGCCTGTATCAATGCCAGTATACACACCCCACAGCGCTTCGCCGGTTGCGGCATCACGCATTTCCATGCCATATTTGGAATCTACATGCTCATGAACATCAAAGACCTCCAGTCCCAGTCTTGCCGGGTCCAGATCTCCGAAGTGAATGGCATCGCCATGACCGAGCTTCGTGTTATACAGCGGCTGGCCGTCATCATCAATCGCCATGGCTCCGAACGTAATTTCATCCTTGCCGTCCCGGTCCACATCACCTATGGATAAGTTGTGATTGCCCTGGCCCGTGTATTCCCCATGCCCTTCGTCACTAGAATCAAACCGCCATACCTTGCTCAGTTTACCATCCTTGTAGTTATAGGCAGCCAGCACCGTCCGCGTATAATAACCACGGCTAAAAATCACACTGGGGTGCTCACCGTCCAGATAGGCCACCGCCGCCAGAAACCGGTCCACACGGTTGCCGTATGCGTCGCCCCATCCGCTCACATCGCCGCGTGGCGGGTCGTACTCCACCGTATCTACTGCCCGGCCCGTCATCCCGTCGAATACGGTCAGATATTCATTCCCGAGCAGCACGTAACCGCTGCTGTTACGGTAATCCGCCGTGGCATCACCAATCACTGCACCTTGGCCATCGATCGTGCCGTCTGCGGTTTTGAGCATCACCTCTGCACGGCCGTCACTGTCCAGATCATAGACCATTAACGGGGAATAATGGGCCCCAGCACGGATATTCCGTCCAAGGTTAATCCGCCAGAGACGGGTTCCGTCCATTTTGTAGGCATCCATATAGACAATCCCTGTGTAGCCTGCCTGAGAGTTGTCCTTGCTGTTCGAAGGTGACCACAGCATAACAATCTCATATTTTCCGTCACCATCCAGATCCCCTACACTCGCGTCTCCGGCATTGTAGGTGTAAGGCTGGCCATCCTTCGTATAATCATCTGCAGGCTTCTGGAGCGGCACAGACAGATACTGCTGCTGCCATACACCGAATACTTCCGAAGCGGATTGCTCTGCACCATTTAATACGGCTTTTAATGTATATTTGGAGTCCACTGTTCCCTTGGCATCAAGCAGATTTGTACTGCCTGTCAGAGGTTTTACATTTACTTTTTTTCCATCACGGTACACATTAAAAGCTATCGAATCGGGATCAAGCCCCAGCATCCGCCAGCTGAGATACATTCCTTCATTCGTCTTGACCGCAACCGGCGCACGATCCAGGTTTTCCATATTGCGAAAGAGCGTGGTTACAATCGGGGTCTCCAGCATAGCGGACAGCCCGGAAATTCCACCCGCATTGACGGAGGCCACTTTATAATAATAGGGTATCGTACTTAGAATGGTACTGTCCGTATAGGACGCCATCTTCGTCTTGCCAATCAGGACATATTCGCCGCCAGCGGATTTTGACCGGTACACATTGAACAATTTGGCGTCTGTATCTTCGTTCCAACGGAAACTAACATCATTTTTGTGTATGGCCAGCAGCTCCAGGCCGCTTGGAACAGCAGCTTTGGCAACGGATGGATCAATCATTGACACCAGCAGAAGGTTGGAAGCCACCGACTCCAGTCCGGTGCTGTCCATCGCAGTAACTGAGTACTGGTAATCCATCCCAATATCTGCTGTAGAGTCTGTAAAGGTCAGACTCGCTGTTTCCCCCAGAAGCTCTGCACTCTCAGCTACTGTGGCCTTCCGGTACACCCTATATTTAGAGGCCCCGTCGATACCTGCCCAGGAAAGGGTTGTTGTTACCGGATCATGGTGAAGATCCAGCTGATCCAGCTTGAGATTCGCCGGTGCCAGCATCAGTGGTGTAATCTCTACTCCGTTAAGATGAGCGGTCGTACCACTGAACACCAGATTCATCTGGCCGTCTTTGATGGAAATCTGGCTGTACTCCTTCTCAGCTATACTCCCTTTACCGGAAGAAACGGTTCCATAATCTTTCCCTTCGATCGATACGTTTGTTTTGGTAGATCCGGTCCAGTCACCGGTATATGTCTTGACGGAATAATAGCCATTCGGCATATCTACCTTGAATTCATAGGACCCGCCAAAATAAATGACGAAATCCCGGCGCAGCGCATCCGTCCCGTCCCCACGGTCACGGTCGCTCATCCCGGCGCTTGAAGTCAGGCCATAACCCAGCTCCGGCGTATAAAGGACGCTTCGGTTCACTTCAGTGTAACCTGCAGCGATTGGTGAACCGGCAGGTCCAAAATCATAACGGTACCGGGACTGCTTCGTAGTAAGTGTCAGCGGCTCGGAAGGTTCCGATTCCCCGCGCCCATTGACTGCTGTTACTCTCACTGTATAGCTCTGGCCTTCAGCCATCCCGCTTACTGAAATCGATGAAACTGTGGCAGAGCCAATCATGGCATAAGCAGATACATCGGCTGAAGCCAGTTTGCGGTAAATTTTGTAGATATCCGCCCCTTCTACTGCATTCCATTTCAATACAGCACCTGCATTGCTGACATTGCCTGCCGCCAGGCCTGCGGGCTTCAACGGAACTGCAATAGGGGGTTCACTCTCCCGGACCTCTCCAGACAATGGGATGTCCAGAGCCGCGATGCCTCCGGCAATCAGACGGGCCATTTGAATGGCTCCATACTCCTGAAAATGGGTATTGTCACTTGATCCAGCCGGAAAGGCCGCATAAACCCCCGGGTCCGTATATAGAAATACAGCCCGCGTAGCCTCAAATCCGATTGAGTTGTAATAAGCGATACTTCGCGAGCTTAGATCTACCAGCTCTACATTAAGCTCGGTGGCGACCTCTTTCATCGCCTGCACGTATTCCGGGAAACTGACATTGAATTGGCCCTTCTCAGCGTTATAATCCCGGCGGCCCATTGGCGTCAGCAGAATCGGCGTGGCTCCACGCTGCCTGGTGCCTTGAACGTAGGTTTTCAGATAATTTTTGTAATCAGCTGGTGAAGCATAACGTTCAGGCACGCTGATCGTAGAATCGTTATGTCCAAACTGTACGAGAAAATAGTCACCCGGCTTAATCTCCCGGAGGATCTCATCCAATCTGCCTTCCACAATGAAGGACTTCGAGCTGCGCCCCCCAATGGCATGATTATTGAACTCAACCGCTGTGGTAAAAAATTTGCCGAGCATCTGGCCCCAGCCCGCCTGTGGCTTCCAATACGGATCATAGGTCTGTACAGTAGAATCCCCTGCAATGTATACCGTAGGCTTCTTACCGGCTGTGCGTTCAGGCTGTTTTTTGATCACAAGCGCATTAAGTACGGGTCTCGTGCCAGTAAATACGAAATTCATCTGTCCGTCTACCAGCGCAATATCGAAGCTCATCTCCAAAAATTGTCCTGCACTCTTGCTGGTAAGCTGTACCTTCTGCATGCTTTCTACACGGATAGCCACATTCGTATCGCCGCTGCTGTCACCCGCGATTAGAGATACCGTATAATCACCGTTCGGCACATCGATATTGAACCCTGTGTCCTTAACGATTACAAAATCCGTTCTTAAGGCATCCGCTGTGCCTCTGTCAGCTCCGCTTACTTTGGACGTATCCGTGAATCCATATTTGCTGTCCTCGGAGTAGGCAGTCCCGGCCTCGACCTTCAAATAACCGTTTGCTGCGGCACCCGGCCCGAAATCAATGGCATATTCGTTTCCTTCCGGCAGCGGTGCAGGCGTTGTGTCATTCGTGCTCTCTACAATGACCGGACCACTAAGGTCCGACTCCACGCCTTTATCATTGACAGCGGATACAAAATAGGAGTACTGGCCACCTTCAACGACTTGTTTGTCTATATAATTCGTATCTGCCGTCGATCCCAGGTGCAGAACGGCACCGCCTGTCTCCCTGCTTCGATAAACCTCGTAATAGACTGCATTCGTAACGGTGTTCCAGTGAAGCGAAACACTTGATGCGTCTACAGCAGTAACCGTAAGACCTTCCGGTGCCGAAGGGGGCTGAGCAATCGCCTTTTGAATAACAAGACCGTTTAAATACCCGCCAGCCCCCGTTCCTGACACACCTAAGGTCAATTGCCCATCGAGCACTGTGGTATGGTAAGTCGACTGATTCACATTCTGCTTACTGGCAATCGTTCCGGTCGCGGCTCCTTCCAGGGTAAACGTGGTTTGAGTAGTGCTGGTACCCGTAAGCATATCTCCGGAATAGACAGTGACATCATACTCTCCGTTCGGCAGATCTACCAGAAAAGAGTAGGACGTACCCAACACAAAATCATTGCTTAGCCCGTCTCCCCCCGAACGGTTTCTGGAGGCCACAGCCTGATCTAGACCATATCCCAGCTCTCTGGTGTACAGCAAAGCTTCATGAACAGCAGTGTATCCTTCCATTACCGGACTTGATGCCATGCCAAAATCATACCGCAGCTCCAGCTGCGAGGACTGCACCGATACACCATCCCCCTGCTCAGCCCCATACACAAGCGCCGGAAACAAAGTGGAACATATCATCACCCATGTTAAAAGAAGCATTACCGTATGATTGCTCTTACGATTTCTACTCATCTTCTGTGATTCACCCGCTTTCAATTTTTAAAAGCCTTTGGATCACTCGTCTAGCAATGTAACCGCTTTCCAAACAAACCAGTTGCTTCTTCTTTTGCTACTCCAGCTACTGCATTCCTAACTGCTTACACTACACGTTGCACCCTCTCCCTTCGAGATCCAGTTCATCTGAGCTCTGTGACTTTTTTTACCAGAAAGTTACAGCTTCAAATCGATACTATCATTTGCCGGTACCCCTGAACATTTAAAAATCCGATCTTTTCATACACTAAACCGATCTGTTTGCGGCCGCTCAGGACGTTTGGCTCAGCATTGAAAACAGACTTAGGCCAATGGATTCATCCATTTTCAAGCGGTGCGGCAGCGCAAAAAAAAGCGGAGGATTTCTCCCCCGCTTCTTCACTCTTATGAAAATTTAAGACTAATCTACGATTTCAGCAATATCGCCATTATTGGCACCTGCAGCATTAGCTTCGTCGGTGTCGATATGCATGTCAAGCTTGAAGTTGTCGGATACGCGTGCAAGCACGTTCTCCAGTACCAGACCACGTTCACCGCCAAGGCGTACCTTCAGCAATTGCTTGTCGGCAATGCCCCAAGCTTCAGCTTCAGAAGTATGGAAGTGGATGTGGCGTGCTGCCACGATTACGCCTGTTTCCAGCTCAACTTCGCCGGCAGGTCCTTTGATCGTAATTCCTGGGGTGCCTTCAATGTGGCCGGATTCACGGACAGGGGCTTTCACGCCAAGGCTGAATGCGTCTGTGCGGGAAACTTCCAGCTGTGATGCTGGACGGGCAGGGCCAAGAATTCTGACTTTGTCAAATTTTCCTTTGGTACCAATCACAGCTACCTGCTCGTTTGCTGCAAATTGTCCGGTTTGGGAAAGCGGTTTGAACTCAGTCAATTGATATCCTGGGCCAAATAACGCTTCTACATGCTCCTGCGTAAGGTGAATATGTCGGGCCGACACACCTACGGGTACAGTCTTGCTCATTGTAATGTCACTCCTTGTATTTTCTCTAGTATCTGTACAAGCCATTGAACATTATACATCTATTTCTTTGAAAATAAAAAGATCCGCTTCACAAAGAGGGATCTTTTTTCGACATTTTAGGATATTGGAACAGGATTGTCAAAAAATCGCCATTTACCGGCTGAATCTTGAAGCTCAAGGCTGGCTTGATTTCGACGGCAGATTTGTTGCCAGAAATGTCAGTGCATTCCCGTGCAGCCACCCCCGTACGTCTTCCTCAGGATAATGTGCCAGCAGCAGCTCGGCGAATTCTGCATATTTCCCCGGATGCTCAAGACCTTCTACCCAGGCATCAATGCCGTCAAAATCCGACCCGAACATAATCTGCCTGGAACCGCCAAGAGAACAGACATGCTCGATATGACGCAACACATCCTCCGCCTTCGCTCCCCCTCCATTCCGGACAAACCAAGGAACAAAAGTCAGCCCGATCCGCCCATCCATTGCCACCAGCGCCTGAATCTGCTCGTCGCTCAAATTGCGCGGGTGTCCGCATACGGCAGCTGCGTTGGAATGCGAGGCAATAAAAGGGTGTGCACTCCGCTCCGTAAGCTCCCAGAAACCAGCTGGCGCGAGATGCGACACATCCAGCAGCATACCGCTTTTGTTGCACCACTCAATCAGCCTGCGCCCCTGTTCCGTAAAACCGCCATTCCGTGGCTCCAGTACGCCGTCCGCCGCCCAATTTGCATAATTCCAGGTTAGACCCATAAAACGCACGCCCAGCTCAAAGCATAACTGGGCATAGAACAGGTTGCCCTCCAGACCGTCCACGCCTTCCAGGGAGAGCATTCCCCATCCTGTGGGTCCATCAGCCATTTCCGGTGTCTCCTCCTTCCAGCAAAGCCACTGCAGGCCGCCTGGAGTGGCTACATGTGCCCGGAACGATTCAATTTGTCCTAGAATCCGTTCAAAGCTCGCTTTTTCCCGCTGCGCAGATAAAAAGATTGCAAAAATCTGCAGTTCGACACCACCTGCCAGCAAACGTTCCAAAGTTACATCCAGCCGGCTGTCCTTCATGAAGTCGATATCCGGAGATGCCTGCAGCTTGCTTAGGACATCACAGTGAAAATCCGTTACTTTCAATTTCCCGTTACCCATCCCTGCATCAAACCTCGCTTTCGTTTTGGGTATAGATCTATTACAAAGCATATGCTGCAATAATCCATCCTCCGACTTGGCATCCATAAAATAATTATGTGCAGCAAAAAACCTGCTTACCGAAGTAAACAGGTTCATTCCAAAAGTTCACGAGGATGGTTAATTACATCCCTTAAGACTATTTATTATCTGGGTTCTACAATCAGTTTAATCGCGGTCCGATCCTCTCCATCTATCACTATGTCTGTAAAAGCTGGGATGCAGATTAAATCTACACCGCTAGGTGCAACAAATCCCCGGGCAATGGCAACTGCTTTAACGGCTTGGTTCAGTGCTCCGGCTCCAATGGCTTGCAGCTCGGCCGATCCTCGTTCACGAAGAACACCCGCTAATGCGCCGGCGACGGAATTTGGATTGGATTTAGCTGATACTTTTAATACATCCATAGTAAGTACCTCCCCTGGGAAAATGATGGTGTTCTTCCACTACTGTAGATGTTATTCGCGCTAGAAGAATTAATTCCTTCTTTTTGCGGACCATTCCGGAGAAATTAGGACAAAAGATACTCTTTTTCGATATAATAAATATCACACTTTACCCAAAACCAACGATTTTTCTCGAAAACCCTATTTAATTGTCATGCAGCTTAACTCATTAGCCATTCGCCTTCGCGCAGCCGTATCTTCTCCACGCGAGTGGCCTTACCCGTAGCTTCGTCAAGGTCGGCGAACAATCCATGCAGCATCCATTTGCCTTCATCCACCACAAACCTTGCCGGAAGCTGAGTAGTAAATTTATACAGCACCGCATCCTTTTCCATACCCAATATTCCTTCTCTTGAACCAACCATCCCGGCATCTGTCAAGTATGCCGTTCCTCCTGGCAGGATGACCTCGTCATTGCTCTGGACATGGGTGTGCGTTCCAACCACAATAGAAGCCAGTCCATCCATGAAATAACCCATCGCTATTTTCTCAGACGTTGCTTCAGCATGAAAATCAACAAGGATGCATTTGTGCTTCTGCCGAAGCTCTTCCACAATCTCTTCACCAATACGGAACGGATCATCAATGGCCGGCAAAAATGTACGTCCCTGCAGATTGACAATCGCGAGCTGTTTGCCGTTTGCTTTGATCACCGTGTACCCGCGGCCTGGCGTTCCCGGAGGAAAATTAGCCGGACGGATGAGGCGCGGCTCGTCATCAATAAATTCAAAAATATCTTTGTTGTCCCAAGTGTGATTCCCCATTGTAATGCCATGTACTCCCCAATTGAAGAATTCATTGGCAATGGCAGAGGTAATTCCCCGGCCGGCAGCAGCATTCTCGCCGTTTACGATAATAATATGCGGCTGATATTTATCCTTCAGGGAAGGCAGCATTTCGCGAAGCGCTTTTCTGCCTGTATTCCCGCAAATGTCTCCAATAAATAGTACTTTAATGATTTTCTCCTCCTGAAAGAAAAAAGGCCCCACAGAGGGGCCGATTTCCTTGGTTATTTTGCGTATTCTACAGCCCGTGTCTCGCGGATTACAGTAACCTTGATGTGACCCGGATAATCCAGTTCACTCTCGATCATCTTCGTAATGTCGCGTGCCAGACGGAAAGCTTCTGCATCGTCAATCTTCTCAGGCTGAACCATCACGCGTACCTCGCGGCCCGCTTGAATGGCGTAGGATTTCTCCACACCTTCGAAGGATTCGGAGATCTCCTCCAGCTTTTCCAGACGCTTGATATACGTTTCCAGGGTTTCGCGGCGTGCGCCAGGGCGTGCGGCCGACAAAGCATCAGCTGCTCCAACCAGCATGGCGATAACCGAAGTAGCTTCGCAGTCGCCGTGATGGGATGCGATACTGTTGATAACCACTGGATGTTCCTTGTATTTCTTCGCCAGCTCGACGCCGATTTCCACGTGCGAACCTTCCACTTCATGATCCAGCGCTTTGCCGATATCATGCAGCAGTCCGGCGCGTTTTGCAAGCACGATGTCTTCCCCAAGCTCACCGGCCATCAGTCCAGTCAAATAAGCAACCTCCATGGAGTGCTTGAGTACATTTTGACCATAGCTCGTACGGAATTTCAGACGGCCCAGGATTTTGATCAGATCTGGATGCAATCCGTGAACGCCAACCTCGAAGGTAGCTTGTTCACCGTATTCACGAATCCGTTCATCCACTTCCTTACGGGACTTCTCTACCATTTCCTCGATCCGAGCCGGATGGATACGACCATCAGCTACAAGCTTCTCAAGTGCCGTACGGGCCACTTCACGGCGAATCGGGTCAAAGCCTGACAGAATAACCGCTTCCGGAGTATCATCAATGATGAGATCAATACCAGTGAGGGTTTCCAGTGCACGAATATTACGGCCTTCGCGGCCGATAATCCGGCCCTTCATCTCTTCATTAGGCAGTGTTACGACCGACACGGTTGTTTCCGCCACATGATCAGCTGCACAGCGTTGGATCGCCAAGGTAATAATTTCACGGGCTTTTTTGTCCGCTTCTTCTTTGGCCTGCTGCTCAATTTCCTTGATCATCTGAGCGGTTTCGTGGCGAACTTCCTGCTCAACATTGCTGAGAATGATACTTCTGGCATCATCGATGCTCAGATTGGAGATGCGTTCCAATTCAGTGACTTGATTCTTGTAAATAACGTCAATTTGCTGTTGTGTTTCGTCAATTCGTTTCTCTTTGTTAGCTACTTGTTCTTCTTTTCGTTCGAGCGATTCCATTTTTTTATCCAGCGATTCTTCCTTTTGCAGCAAACGTCTCTCTTGCCGTTGGATTTCATTCCGACGTTCACGAGTTTCTTTTTCAGCTTCGGTACGGATTCTATGGACCTCATCCTTAGCTTCAAGTACCGTTTCCTTCTTCAGCGCTTCTGCCTCTTTCTTCGCGTTCTCCACGATGACTAGGGCTTCTTTCTCAGCACTGGAAATCTTAGCTTCTGCAAGGGATTTACGAATAAAATAACCGAATCCAAAGAATAATGCAGCTACAACGAGAACGATTATGACCCAGATTGCAGTTTGCATTCTGTTCACCTCCTCGTTGGTTCCTCCAAGAACTAAGCTTGGGAATTTGTGCAGTTGTTAAACTAATCCGTTCATCACCATACAAAAAACCGGTAATACACCGATTGCCATACTGCACATGCTGCACATGCACACTGCCCGCCTTATCCGGCGATTACATTTCATATGAGTTGTACGCGAACCGCATTATAAGAGTCTGCTTTTTGGGAAGGAAAAAGGATATCTTATTTATGCCGATTCATGTTATATTTTATTATTTATAAAAAGACATTGTCAAGAGAGTCGATAACTGCATTAAAGTCAAGACAATCAGTCAGGGAAGTAAATCTCCTCTTCTTCGCCCTCAAAATCCTCTTCCTCACGCAAAATATTCAGCACCTGACGTACCATATCCCCGGAAAAACCTCTCCGCATGAGGAAAGCCCCGGTCTTCCTCCGCTTGTCATTCACATCGCCGCGGATCAATTTCCATTTCTTCCGTCCCGTCTGCAGGGCGCTTTCCAGCTCCTGTTCAGGAGTAATATTCTCCAATGCTTCAGAAATTAGTGACTTGTCGATGCCCTTCTCACGCAGTTCCTGGCGGATCCACAGCTTGCCTTTGCGTTGATTCTTCATGCGCTGCTCCGCCCATTGCTTGGCGTATAAGGGATCATCCAGAAGGCGCTCCTGCTGCAGACGCAGCAGAACTTCAGCAATAATAGTCTCTCCTATTTCCTTCTCCCGTAAACGACGGGCCATTTCCTGTGACGTTCGCGGTTTGCGCTCCAAATAGCGCAGACCCTCCACATAAGCCCGCTGCCGCTCATCAGCTACAACGATCTCCTCCAGATCGGTCTTCATGAAGGAGCTCCCCGTAATCATCCGGTATTTAATCATGACATCTTCATGAACAGCCAGCTGATATGCACCAAAATGTATAATATAACGGTGGTCTGACTTCTTCTGACGCTCCACACGCGTAATTTCGAGTAATTCATCCTCAGGAAAATTCGCTAAGATCTGCTCGTCCTGCTCTTCAGGTTCAGGATTTAATTGGATTACCATAGTTGCCCTATCACCTCATTACTGATGTAAATCTTATTCATTTGCGAAAAAGCGCCCTGCTATGATCATTCACAGGGCGCCTGAACTCTTACCTAGTATTCAATTACAAATGATTGAATATCAAGTTATTCGATTTCAAGCAGGAGCTTTTCTTCTTCCTCTTGCTCTGCTACTACTTCAGATTCCGAAGGTGCAGCCACAAGCGTTGACAAATTGCTGGCTTCACGAATCTTATTCTCAATTAGTAAGGCAATATCCTGATGCTCCTTGAGGAACTGCTTGGAATTCTCACGGCCTTGTCCAAGGCGTTCACCTTCATAGGAATACCAAGCCCCGCTCTTATTCACGATATCCATCTCTGTTCCGATATCCACAAGGCTTCCTTCACGGGAAATGCCTTCGCCGTACATGATATCCACATCTGCTTGTTTGAATGGAGGAGCGACCTTGTTCTTCACGACTTTAATCTTGGTGCGGTTACCCACAACATCATTACCCATCTTGATACTCTCTACGCGGCGCACATCCAAGCGTACGGAAGAGTAGAATTTCAGTGCCCGGCCGCCAGGTGTCGTTTCCGGGTTACCAAACATCACGCCAATCTTCTCACGAAGCTGGTTGATGAAGATAGCAATAGTATTGGATTTGTTGATTGCTCCCGACAGCTTCCGCAATGCCTGGGACATCAGACGTGCTTGCAAGCCTACATGGGAATCCCCCATGTCGCCTTCAATTTCCGCTTTTGGAACCAGTGCTGCCACCGAGTCTACTACGATGATATCAACCGCGCCACTGCGAACAAGTGCTTCAGCGATTTCAAGGGCTTGCTCACCAGTATCAGGCTGGGATAGCAGCAGTTCATCGATGTTTACACCAAGCGCTTTGGCGTATTTAGGATCAAGTGCATGCTCGGCATCGATAAATGCAGCTTGTCCGCCTGCCTTCTGCACTTCAGCAATAGCGTGCAGGGCAACAGTTGTCTTACCGGAAGACTCCGGTCCATATACTTCAATAATACGTCCCTTAGGAAGTCCGCCTATACCTAATGCAATATCAAGTGCCAAAGATCCGCTAGGTACGACTTCCACTTTCATGTGAGTGGATTCTCCCAATTTCATAACCGAACCTTTACCGAATTGTTTTTCTATTTGACGAAGCGCCATATCAAGCGCCGCACGACGATCTGACAATCAGACCACTTCCTTCACTGTTTATAGTATTATAATAACGTGTTTTGGAGGTCTTGCCAAGCTTTTTTTCGAACATACATTCGTTTTTTTTGTCCCCAGGGATGTTACTCCCTTTTATTGTAAGCCTCCTTCCAGATCTGACGCTGGGCCAGATTATTCATTCACCGGATGTCGGACAGTACCTTCTTACAGGGACAGGCTGCTTTTTCATTTCATAAGAATAAACAAAAAACCGCAGCAAGGATATCTCAGTGCCACGGTTCTTCCGTATGAATAAATTATATACTGGACAGGAAGGTTATTGCAAGGCTGACCCTTCCGGCGGTGTAGCTGCCTTACGCTCCTCCAGCCTGCGCCAGAGACGGTATAAAAGCGCCTTAACGGTTCGCAGGCGGATATTTTCGCGAGTGCCTTTAAGATTAAGTTCATAGACTTCCGTAGGCCGGCCGCGTTCAGCCAGTCCGATAAATACTAACCCTACTGGCTTGCGCTCAGAATATCCCGGACCTGCTACACCGGTAACCGACAATCCAAAGTCGCTGTCGGCGGTCATTCTCACCTGATCTGCAAGCACCTCAGCCACCTCACGGCTGACTGCGCCAGGGGCCTCCGGACCCTCCAGCAGGGCTGCAGGTACGTTCAGCAGCTTCTTCTTCATATCATTGGAATAGCATACGATCCCTCCGAGGAACATAGACGAGCTACCCGGAATATTTGTAATGCTCTCCATTAGAAGACCGCCTGTACAGCTCTCCGCCGCACTCAAAGTCAGGCCGGCTTCTACCATCCAATCCACAATCACCTGCTCAAGCGGCACATTAATATTAGCATACATATGCTCAGGCAGAATCTCCTGAATGGACTTCTCAAGTACCTCCAGCTTCTTCATAGCTTCCTGCTCCGAAGGGGCTTTGGTGGAGATACGCACCGTTACCTCACCCTCCTTGGCATATGGAGCGATGGTCGGATCGGTCTGGCCCCGGATTAGGTCAATCAGTTTATCTTCAAGAAGCGACTCTCCGATACCGGCAAACTTCAGCATTTTGGAGTATATCGGCATTTCATCCGTCAAGGCATGCTGCTGCAGCCAAGGCTTAGCCTGGCCTGTGAACATTGGCTTCATCTCGCGCGGAGGTCCTGGGAGTACAATGTAGAACTTTCCACCATCGGAAAAAGCAAGACCGACAGCCAGCCCCGTTTCATTCGGGAGTGGCGTTGTTCCGTCAATAATCAGAGCCTGTTTCCGGTTGTTTTCGGTCATAACCATTTTGCGTTCATCAAAAAACCGCTGAACATGATCCATGGCAAGCTGGTCTATATGCAAACTGCGTCCTACGGATGCAGCTAATGCATCTTTGGTAAGATCATCTTCGGTCGGACCAATCCCTCCGGTGAACAGAATAACATCCGCACGGCTGCGGGCAATTTCTATGGCTTGCTGTAAACGGCTGCTGTTGTCTCCAACAACGGTCTGAAAATAAACATCGATTCCGAGTGCTGCCAGCTCTACTGAAAGAAACTGTGCATTGCTGTTTACAATCTGCCCGAGCAAAAGTTCTGTGCCGACGGCAATAATTTCTGCTTTCATCGCTGGCTTTCTCCTCCTGAATGTACATAATGAATGATTCTGTGCAGTTCAATTAAGCGTTGTGGAGCTGCAATAAATCTTTGTTTTTCACGAAATAGTCAACACCTGAATAGATGGTAACAATTGCCGCTGCCCAGATCGCAATATCATCTACAGGAATGCTGACAAATTGAAACGGAAAATTGTTGAGCAGCAGAAGCGATATGGCGACAATCTGAATCACAGTTTTAATCTTGCCCCATTTGCTAGCAGCAACCACTTTACCTTCGAGCAGTGCTACTTGTCGCAAGCCCGTTACTGCGAACTCACGGCTGATAATGACGATGGCAATCCAAGAGTCACATCTGCCCAGTTCTACCAGGGAAATCAGTACAGCCGAGACCAGCAACTTGTCCGCAAGGGGATCTAGCAGCTTGCCCAGATTGGTGACCATGTTGTATTTCCGGGCTATATAGCCGTCTATGCCATCCGTACTGGCTGCAAGCAGAAAAATCACTGCCGCAATCAGATGATTAATGGAGAGCTGGAACGATCCCCAATGAATCGGTTCCGGATAAAAGCTGAAATTCACCAGCAAAAAAAACATCATAATCGGGATGAGGCAAATACGGGCAAGCGTAATGCGGTTAGGCAAATTCACAGAAGTTCCTCCCTTGATCCATACGAATCCGATAATCCACTATTTTCTTAAAAACTGCTTAGGCAAGTATATTATAGCCCTATGTAGGTGTCAAAAAAAACACAAAGCACCCCGCAGGCGAGATAAGCGCAAGCAGTGCGGGGTACAAAAGTTACTTTAAGTTGTTGAACTGCAGATCCAGCGGCAAATCTGCTTTGCGCAGAATCTGTATAATCTGCTGCAGATCATCACGGCTTTTGCCGGTTACGCGGATTTGGTCCCCTTGAATCTGACTCTTTACCTTTAATTTAGAATCGCGGATCAGAATGTTGATTTTTTTGGCATTCTCCTGATCAATTCCCTGTTTGAGTCCCAACCGCTGCCGTACAGATCCCAGCGAGGCGGGCTCAATTTTGCCAAAATCCAGATTCTTGAGTGTAATTCCTCGTTTGACCATCTTTGACTGTAAAATATCAATGACGGCATTCAGCTTGTACTCATCCTCCGAAGCGATGATAAGTGCGTCCTTCTCCAGCTTTAGACTACTTTTGCTATTTTTGAAGTCAAAACGGTTATCAATTTCCTTCTCCGTCTGATGAACGGCATTGGTTAACTCCTGCATATCCATTTTGGATACGATATCAAATGAACTTTCCGAACTCATAAATCCACTTCCTTTGTTTACAAATATTCTTTTCCTATTATATGAGAAAGGAACTCTTAAGTCTAATTATGGGAAGCTTGCGGGGACCCGACATACAAAACAGCCCCACATAGTGGAGCCATTCTTGTATAAACAGATAACATTCCCCTTAACCTAGGGTTCAAGGGACGCCGCTTGCAGGCTACTGTCTGCTGCGTGAGGGAGCCCGGAACATATCCAGAATCCCCAGCAGAACATGTGCCAGCCCAAAGCCCAGAATTCCATAACCCCAGGCACTCGGTGTCAAATAGTATCCGAGGAGACTGACGATAATGCCCAGCCCTGTTACGATCCAGCTAACGGTCATGAGAGAATACACCTCACTTTGGCGTAAGAACTGTAAGTCAGTCTTAGGTTCTCCAAAAAGCCAAAGTCTATACCTTGAACGCTTTATTCCGTAGTCGTGCCCTCTTGAGTAGTGGTAGTTTCCTGACTTCCCGTTGTACCTGGATCGGTTGTACCGGTGTCCGGTACTCCGGCTGTGCCTGCAGCCGAACCATCATCCAACTCCAAAAGAAGCCGGGATGAAGTTTTGCCATCCGTAATTACCTGTCCGTTAACTGTGATCTGTGTTGCAGGAGAGTACCCGGATTTGATATACATCCCTTCACTGTCAAGGGTGAAGCTCATATTGTCACCAGCGGCAGTATTGCCGAAGCTCAGCTTCTCTCCTCTGGAATTCTCGCCCTTGTATACCTCAAGCCAGCTCACTCCGGTCGCAGCAATCTGTACCTGAACTGCACTTCCGGCAGGGGCAGAAACCTTATACACCGTTGTTTTACCGGATTTCCTGTCCTGTGTGACCGTAACCTCCTGAGAGGATGGCGTTGGAAGCGGAGTAGCTGAAGGAGCTATTGTTGCCTCAGGTGTCGCTGTACCGGTATCTGTTCCTGCCGATGCCGATGGAATGACCGCCCCTCCCCCCACAGCTGTGGGCGAAGGCTCAACCTTCGATGGATCTTGTGTTGCACTGGTTATACTGGCAGGCTCAGTTTTGTCGGGATCTGATTTGTTATTCATATTGGAAGAAGCGTACAGATATATCACCACAATAATGATCACGGGAAAGGTCCACATCAAGACCGTAGGCAGCCATTTGGCATTCCGTTCCGTTTCAGGTCTGCGGCTGCGTTTCTGAATGACCGTCTCCATTGTGGTATCTACCGGAGCGGCAGGTACATTCCCATGTTCCTCCATGAGCTCGTCAGGGTTTACGCCAACGGCCTCCGCATAGGTTTTGATGAATGCCCGGACATAAAAACTTCCCGGGAGCACTTTATAATCCTCCGCTTCGATGGCCTCTAAATATTTTTTGCGAATTTTCGTTACTTCCTGGACATCATCAAGGCTCATCCCTTTTTGTAGACGCGCCTCCTTCAAATGCCGGCCAAGTTCCGACATACCATCACCTCCTAAATTATGTGTATTTATAGATCATCACTGTAGCTCGTCGTGAACGAGTCGTACAATATCTCTTCGTTCGGATTATTGCGCAGCTCGATAATAATATCAAAATCATCATAGCTGTATTCTGATTCCCGCACAAAAATATCCGGGTGCTCGATCACCTTCGTGCTTGGCATGCTCATCACATTTTGGAGCAGGTTATAATGCTTCTCATTGGAGCGGATCGTACTGACGATGCCGTCAATGATGAAGACGTTATGGGGATTCATTTCGTCCTCAGCAAGCTGGCTGCGTACCGTCTGCCGCAAAAGTGTAGATGAGACAAACGTCCAGCGCTTCATGGCGCAAACACTGCCGGCGATGATCGATTCTGTCTTGCCGACACGCGGCATGCCCCGAAGACCTATAACCTGATTCCCTTCCCTTTTAAACAGTTCTCCGAGAAAATCCACAAGCAACCCGAGCTCGTCTCTTGTGAAACGGAACGTCTTGCGGTCATCGGAGTCGCGGTCAATATAGCGTCCGTGCCGCACTGCCAGCTTGTCTACAAGCCGCGGGGAACGTAGAGCGGTAACCGTTATATTATCCACTTTTTTGAGCATTTCGCCCATCAGCATGATTTTTTCATCGTCACTTGTTTCCAGCAGCATACCACGGGTCTTGCCTTCAACCCCGTTTATGGTCAGGATGTTGACCTCCAGCATTCCGAGCATTGAAGCGATATCACCAAGCAGACCAGGTCTGTTCTTATGTATCTTATACTCCATATACCATTGTTTATATTCCACTTGTTACACCTCATAGATTCCTTTTCCCTTAACTTTGCGCCATACGTCAAAAAAGCCGGCTTCGGCAAAGTGTTCTGAACACGGGTCATGTTAATGATATATAAAATAAAATTGAAAGGCAAGGTCACTGCTGTAATAATTACAGAAAAGCTCCCGCGAGGGGAGCTTGTTCCGTGAGCTATGCGTTTTTCTTCGCCAGCTTGACCATAAGGGAAGCAATGGTATGCTTCTCATCCTCGGTGCCGACATCCCACAGCTCTTTGATCGCCCGATTGGAGTAGTTGCCGGGATCGACTTTTTTATCGAGGAATTCCCCGATTTCAAAAGCCAGCTTGGAAATGGTTTCTTCATTCATCCCCATTTTTTCAGCCTGAATGACCCGGTCTCCCAGAAAGCTTTTCCAGGTATCAAAGTTTTTCACTACGGAGTCTGTTGACATCTTAAATCCTCCTCAAAATGTTGTGGGTTACGTGAGATTTAAAAGCAACAGCTATAATATGTCTCCGCGGGGATGATCTTATGCTGGAGCATTTCTCCAAGCAGCCTCATGCTTAAACATCAGGTAATCCAGCCGCCGTTCGGACTGATGATCTGCCCCGTGATATATCCGGATTCGGGAAGTGCCAGAAAATAGACCAAAGAGGAGATTTCTTCCGGCGAAGCAAGCCTACCCGCAGGAATTTCCTCTTCCAGCATCCGCATCTCTTCCTCCTGCAAATTGGAAAGCATCGCCGTGTGAACAGCTCCGGGCGCTACAGCATTGACCGTCACTCCAGAAGGGGCCAGCTCCTTCGCAAGCGCTTTGGTAAAGGCATTCACCCCGCCTTTACTTGCGGAGTAAGCCACTTCACAGGATGCACCGGAAATTCCCCATACAGAGGATACATTAATAATGCGCCCATAACGTTGGGATACCATGTACGGCATGAAAATCTGACTGCACAGAAAGGTGCCTTTCAGATTGACCGCCATAATATCATCCCACTCTTCCTCAGTGATGTCTGCCAGCATCCCGTAATGGGCTTTCCCGGCATTATTCACGAGGATGTCCGGCTGCAGCCCACTGCTCTCCAGCCTTTCTGCCATGCGCACCAACTGGCTGCGGTCTTTCATATCCGCAGCCACTGTCAAAACCTTAGCCCCATGCGCCATACAGCGCCGGGCCACATCATTTGCTGCTTCATGGGAATTCATGTAATGGATGACAATGTTCATACCTACAGATGCAAAACGCTCGGCAATGGCGCCGCCGATTCCCCCGCTGCCTCCTGTAACGAGTACCGTCATTTCCCCTATTGGCTTGCTGTTCTCTCCCGAAAGTGCCATTAAGGACTCACCACAAGCGACACGGCGAGCTGTTCCCAATCTACATGCGAGCGAAGACGGGCGTTAACTTCTTCAAGCGAGATCGATTCATAAAGCGGAAGCACTTCAAACAAATCTCCTCCGCGGAACTGATAACGTGTGAATTCGTGAGCAATGCTCTCCGGCGAATTCAGCATACGAAGATAGCCTCCGATTTTCTTTTTGCGAGCCCGTTCGAAATCTTTCTCCGCAAAGCCAGAGTCCAGAACCCGGTTAATTTCATCCTTTATCCGTTCGAGCAACAGATCGGGGTCCTTGGTATCTCCGCCGATGGCTGAGAATGCATATTGCGGGGAACTGTTAAATTCATGCCCGAAGCTGTCAGAGATGAGTTCCTCGTCATACAACTTCTGGTAGAGCCCTGTACTGCTGCCCAGCAGAAGGTCCAGCATCAGCTTGGTCGTCAGATCATGGCGCACCGCCTCTTCCCCTGTCAAGCTTTCCACCTTCTCCTTAAAGCCAAACAGTAGCTTGGGCATAGACACAGCAAGCTTGCTTTCCTTCACTTTAGTAGCCACCTGAACCGGCTCTTCCTCGAAGATTCTTTCGATCTCACCCTGTTTGCCGTAGTCTTTGCCGCTCTGGTTGGTACGGATCAGCTCAAACACCTTCTCCGGATCAACACCGCCCACAATAAATAACAGCATATTGCTGGGATGGTAAAAGGAATTGTAACAGGTATATAGCGTTTCTTTGGTAATCGTGCCGATGGATTCGATGGTACCAGCGATATCAATATGAACCGGATGTTTGGCGTACATCGCTTCAATCAATCCGAAGTAGACACGCCAGTCCGGATTATCCGCATACATGTTGATTTCCTGGCCGATAATGCCTTTTTCCTTCTCCACGTTCTCATCAGTGAAATACGGATGCTGCACGAAGTCCACAAGCGTACTGAGGTTGGTTTCAATATTTTCGGTTGCAGAAAACAAGTAGACCGTCTGGTCGAAGCTTGTGAATGCATTCGCTGAAGCTCCATTGGAGGCAAAGGTGGCAAAAATATCACCTTCCGGCTCCTCAAACATTTTATGCTCCAGAAAGTGAGCTATGCCGTCAGGAACAGTTGTTTCTTCTCCTCCGGCAACTTTAAAATGATTGTCCACGGAACCGTATTTGGTTGCAAAGGTGGCATAGGTTTTGAGAAAAGCAGGCTTCGGCAGCACATATACCTGCAGTCCGTTATCCATAACCTCGTGATACAGTGTTTCTTGAAGTTTCTCGTAATGGATCTTTTCCACCGCTATTCCTCCTTCCCTGTCAGGAAATAAATCGTATCCAGCTCAAAGGTGCCTGCCGCAGCCTTAACATCTTCCATTCCCGTGTTGTCCACCTGGACCATCAATTCCTGGGCTGAGCGTTCTTTTCCGGATAATTGGCGGTTAAAGTCAAAGGAAATCATCTCAAACGCAGAATCCTGAATTTCAGAGAGCAGATTACGGATCATGGCTTTGGTCTGACTCAGCTCCAGATCACTGATATTCCCGGTCTTCAGTTCATCCAGCTGCTTACGGATGATCTCCACAGCTTTGCCGTAGTTTTGTGTCTCTATCCCCGATTGAATGGTTCCAATGCCCTTATGCCCGTCGTATCGCGAGGATGCATAATAGGCCAGGCTCTCTTTTTCACGCACATTCACAAACAGCTTGGAATGAGGATAGCCTCCCAGAATGCCGTTATACATAAGTGCAGAAGCGTAACGGTCGTCCTTGTAGGTAATCGAAGTGCGAAGCCCCATATTCAGCTTGCCCTGATTGACATCGAGCTTCTCTTCCACAGTGCGGACCTCTGTCACCGATACCGGTGTAAAGTTGGAGGAATACACTGCAGTCTCGCCATGAGCGCGGCCGAAATGACGATTGACCAGCTGTTCCACTTCCTCTGGAGTAGTGTCACCTACTACGTATAGATCAAGAATAGCTCCCTCCAGCCAGGAATTATAGGATTGATATAGGGATTCAGGGGTAATGCTGTCCAGATCAGCACGTTGACCCAGCGGGTGAAGCCGGTAGGGCTCCTTGCGGCACATTTCCTCAATACAGCGCTCAGCCGCATAGCGGATTTTATCGTTGACGATGGCTTCAAGCTTCTTGCGTACAGTTTCACGTTCAGTGGCTACGTAAGAAGCACGGAAGCTCCCTTCCTCGAGCAGCGGCTTCGTCAGCACATCTCCGAGAAAAGCGAATGATTCTCCCAGCAGGCTTTCCTTGCTTTGGACAAAGGAATCATTGATCGTATCCATACGAAACTGGACGATCTGATAATCCCCTCTTTTATAGATATCGAAGCCAAATCCGGCACCGTACAGCTCCTCCAGACGTTCACGGAACTGAGTAGTTTCGGGATAATTCGCAGTACCTCTCCGGAGCACAAAAGGTATCAGCGCTGTTGGGGTTACTGTACTTTCGTCAAGCGGAATGCCGGCATAGAGCGAGATGGCGAATGTCTTGAACGCCTTGGTCGGAAGTACGTGAATACGCATACCTGCAGCGCTGCCATGTTGAAACCCAGTATTTGTCAAGTCAAAAACTCCTTTGCGGCGGGAATAATTGCTATATATGCTGAACTTAATAATGTTGCTTAAGTTCACTCACTATACAACAAGTTTATGAAGTATTATCCATTCTAAACCATTCCAAAGTAAGGAAGCAACCGGAAGCAGATTACCGGTTGCTCATGGGTCCGTTTTATACTGAATGGCCCGGCATTACGCCACTGACGGTTACATGCAGAAAATATGCTGACCGATCGTCTTTACCTGCGGACGGGACCAAATCCATTTGGAAGTAGCTGTTTTGGGATTGAAGTAATAAATACAGCCACCCGAGGGGTCCCACCCGTTAAGTGCCTGCTGGACGGCTTTGCGTGCCTGTTCATTAGGCTCAAGATAAATCTGTCCATCCGCAACCGCCGTGAAGGCTCCCGGCTGAAAAATCACACCGGAAGGCGTCTTTGGAAAGTTAGGTGATTTCACACGGTTCAGGATGACTGCAGCTACGGCTACCTGTCCTTCAAATGGTTCGCCACGCGATTCTCCATATACCGCATTCGCCATAATTTTGAGATCATTCTCCGAGAGGCCCATTGCATCCCCTGAGGTCAACTCGACTGTATTGGAGTTAGCCGAATTCGAAGTTCCGGTAGTTCCATTGCTTTCGGTCTTTTGGGCTGTACTCGTTGACGGTTCAGTTGGCCTCCAGGCTTTTGTGGCGTTATACAGCTTCAGCTTTGTTTTTGCACCGACTACGCCATCTGCTTTTATGCCAAATTTCCATTGGAACCAGGTTACTGCATTCTTGGTTTTTGCTCCGAATTGACTATCTATGGCTCCCGCATAATATCCTAGGTGTTTCAACCTTCCCTGCAGTTCATAGACATCCTGACCAGAAGAGCCCACTCTAAGCGGAGTTGTTCCGAATGCCGGCAACGCCTCTTCCTCTGACAAAGTGCTTTTCATCGTTACAGATGCGTTATTATTCTGATTCGCATAGACTGCTCCATTTGTTTTAAAAAATAAACCTGTAAACGGAGCAGTTGCCAATGCAAGGGTTAGTACGGCAAATATCCACTTCTTGTGCTTTTTCATAGGGATCGCTCTACCTTTCTATTGTAAGTTCTGCATGGATGGCTAAAGTTATTATGACGACTGGCAGGGCATCCTATGCATTAAGAAAGAACTTCAATAAAGAGACTGTTTCCTTGATTCTCACAGAAAAGCAAATAAATAAGCCCCTTCCATTCAAGGAAGAGGCTTCGTCGCGGATACTAACAAGAACTAAGAACTAATCCGGTTGTGCTGATACTGTTCCATTGACATCAATACCTCACGGGGCTTGCTGCCCTCGTAAGGCCCGATTATACTCCGGGCTTCCATGGCATCAATTAAACGAGCTGCCCGTGTATACCCGACACGCATGCGCCGCTGAAGCAGCGATACCGATGCTTGCTTCGCTTCGAGCACAATTTGAACGGCCTGCTCATACAATTCATCCTGCGGCTCGTCCTCTCCCATCACTGTATCATCTACCTCAGGAACGATTGATTCATCATAGTTAGCTTCTCCCTGACTGCTGACATACTGGACAATAGTTTCCACTTCCTGGTCACTCATAAAAGCGCCTTGAACGCGAATAGGCTTCGATGCACCCATTGGCAGGAAGAGCATATCTCCCCGGCCCAGTAGCTTCTCTGCTCCCGGCATGTCCAGAATGGTACGTGAATCCACGTTGGAGGAGACACCAAATGCAATACGGGAAGGAATGTTTGCTTTGATAAGCCCTGTGATAACATCTACGGATGGACGCTGAGTGGCAATAATCAAGTGAATACCCGCTGCACGTGCCATCTGCGCCAGCCGGCAGATCGCATCTTCCACATCGTTCGCCGCGACCATCATGAGATCCGCAAGCTCGTCCACAATCACAACAATGTATGGCAATACCGCTGTAGGGTTATCCTTCATCAGATTATTGTAGCCTTCCACATTCCGTGTGCCCGACTTGGAGAACAACTCATATCTTTTTTCCATTTCCACTACAATCTTTTTCAAGGCAAGACTTGCACGTTTGGGATCAGTGACCACAGGAGCGAGCAGATGAGGAATCCCGTTATATACATTTAGCTCAACCATCTTAGGGTCAACCATCAGAAATTTTACTTCATTCGGTTTAGCCTTATATAGAATACTGGTGATAATACCATTAATACAGACCGATTTGCCTGAACCTGTTGCTCCCGCTACCAGCAAATGGGGCATCTTAGCTAAATTACCTACAATTGTCTGGCCCGAAATATCACGTCCAAAGGCGATCGACAATCTGGATTCAGCATCCTGAAAAATCTGGGTTTCCATGACCTCACGCATCGTTACTATCGATACTTCAGGGTTAGGCACCTCAATCCCAATTGCTGACTTACCGGGAATCGGTGCTTCCATGCGGATATCTTTGGCAGCCAGTGCAAGCGCAATATCATCGGTCAGGTTAACAATACGGCTAACCTTGACCCCGATATCCGGTTGAATCTCATACCGTGTTACTGCCGGTCCTCTTACAACCTCAAGTACCTTCGCTCTTACGCCAAAGCTCTCCAATGTAGCTTCCAGCTTGCGGGCCGTCTGCATGTAATCGTTCTGGTCACCCGCCTTGGCTCCGTTGTTAGGCTTGGCCAAGAGCCGGAACGGAGGCAACTTGTAGGGCTTCGGCGGCGGAAGCGGTACCGGGACAGGCTCTCCTCCCTCAGAAGAGTCCAACAGTCCATTCAACTCAACTGGAACCAGTTCTTCTGCGGACAAACCGCCCTCTACAGGCGTAATGCTGCTCTGTGAAGGTACAGGTAAATCGGCATTGGCCTCCCTGACCGTTCCGTTACGCGCCGCTGGCGAGAACTCACTCCACTCTTCACGATCCTCCGCATTCAATCCTTCAGTGCGTATATGTTCAAAGAAGTCACGAATAATTGGGGTTGCCTGCTCAATATCATCACCTATATAATCATCATCGTCGTCCAGATAGGATACCTCTCCTGCAGGCAAGCCAGACAGAATGGGTTCCGTATGTGCACCAGTCAGCACCACATCCCCATTGTTAGAAACTTCAGTCTGCTCTTCTTCAGTTAAAGGTCCAGTCCTATGTCCACCACTGAACCAGCCTCCGATTCTTCTGAGGAACTGCGGCTGGCTTCGGTTAGGGAGCTGACGTTCGTCCTCGTCCTCGTCTTCATCCTCGACAGGCTGAGGAACGGTGTTCCTCCTTGTTCTATCCGGTCTGGCAGACACAGGTACCGCAGCCGGGCGGTTAGCCGCTCTCTGCCGGATGTCTTCCACCAGCTTCACTAACCGGACTCGCAGAAGCGTGAACAGTTCAACATAAGAGAGATTCGTAATCAGCATGAAGCTGATTGCCATCATGACAATCATCAGCAGCTTTGCTCCCAGATTGCCGAATAACCACAATAATGCAGCATACTCCAGTGCTCCTAGATAACCACCGCTAATGTCCTTACCCAACATGTACACATCGCTGCCGCTTACACCCGAGGAAAGCGAACCCGACAAATCATTCTGTATCTGTGCCAATACATTTCCAGGATGCAGCATCGATAATGGACCCAATTTCTGTTCCATTGCCGAAATCGTACTCATCAGACACAATGAAAGTACCAGCAGGAGTACACCGGAATGACGGCTGTTCCACGTAGAAGGCCACTTTCTGTGAATCATTACCATTAATCCATAAAAAATACCGACAAGCGGTAACACAAAATAGAATCTCCCGAATAAATATCCTGCCATATTAGAAAGTGAGCGCCCCACTGCCGCCTCACCGGATAATGCAATGACGGATATTGTTATCAGCATGATCCCGTAGATTTCATATTTTAAAACACTGCCGAGCAGTGCTTTTTTCTTTTTCTTTCTTCGTTTAGCCACACCAGCCACCCCCGGTAAAATATTATACCATATAATGGCGTGGCGTACCTATGTTCTCTTTTGTCAGAAAATGCATCTTATTGGTACAGTGTTCGCATTACCTTTTATAGAGTCTAGAGAAACAGAATTTCATGGATTCCAGCGGATAATAGCTCCCGGTGAAAATGCCGAATCCAGATACTTTTCAAGGGGGCAATCAAGCAGTCTTACGATACGTGCCTGTCCGTGTTCCATTGGCTCCACTTGCATCAGCATGCCATGTATGCTGACTTCCTCCAGCGGCTGTACAAAGTTAACTGCCCCTTCGTACACCTGCTCTATCGGAATAACCGTATATAGTGTCATTGCGTCAACCCTCCTTGCATAATTTGTTCAGGTAACTGTGCAATATCTCCGGCAATCATTCCATTCAAGCGTGACAACGCCGCACCGATTCCACCCACCTCATCCATCAGTCCATATTTGACCGCATCGAAGCCGCCGACTGCAGTACCGATATCCCGGTTTAGTTCTCCGGTTTTAAACATCAGATCCTTGAACTGCTGCTCAGAAATCCTAGAATGGGAAGTTACAAATTTCACCATTCTCTCCTGCATCCGCTCCATATACTCAAAGGTCTGCGGCACTCCAATCACCAGGCCATTCATACGGATAGGGTGGATCGTCATCGTCGCGCTCTCGGCAATAAGGGAATAACTGGAGGCTACTGCTATCGGGACCCCAATACTGTGACCTCCACCAATGACCACTGTTACCGTAGGCTTCGACAGAGATGCTATCATCTCCGCAATGGCAAGTCCTGCCTCTACATCGCCGCCGACCGTGTTGAGGATAATCAGCAGCCCCTTCACTGTTTTGCTCTGTTCAGCGGCCACTAGTTGCGGAATAATATGCTCGTACTTCGTGGTCTTGTTATGCGGAGGCAGGACAAAATGTCCTTCAATCTGACCGATTATAGTCATGCAAAAGATATCCGGTTCTCCGGTCGGAACCGCAGTCTGACCCAGTTCCTTCACCACGCCTGCTGCTCCTGGAGGTATTGGCTCACTGGTCTGCGGTTTCACCACATCCGGGAGAACCTCCTCATTTGCACTTACATTTACACCTTCTGTTATGTCCATCGTTCGCAGCACTCCCTTTTTGCTTGCAGCACTCATCGGCTGCAGCCATACTAGCTTTGATTAGTATGATGTTACAAGGGACTCTATTATGCACAAGGACTTCATAAAGTATCCATGGACTCCGTCTCCGGTCCAGCACAGTAAGGTCGGGCACAGCAAAAACCCCTTCTCCCGTGGAAACCGTCCAATATTTCCGGGAAGAAGGGGCTTTTGGCCCTGCTTATTGAATTACCAAAGGATTTATGTGTATACCAACAAACATCCTTATATTTCCATATTTCATGAAAGAAGTCCTTATATCATAGGACATATTTCTGCCTGGTTAATTCTTGATTACACTTCCATAATAATCGGAAGGATCATCGGTCTGCGTCGGGTTTGCTCATAGAGGAAACGGCCGAGTGAATCTTTCACGCTTGTTTTGAGTGATGCCCATTCATTGACCTTCTCACTCATCAAGCGCTGCAGTGTTCCGGATACAATCCGGTTTGCTTCGTCCAGAAGTCCTTCGGATTCCCGTACATAGACAAAGCCCCGGGAAATAATATCAGGTCCAGATACGATAGCACCGTTCTGCTTGCTAAGCGTCACAACCACTACAAGGATACCATCTTGGGAGAGCAGCTTGCGGTCACGGAGTACAATGTTACCAACATCACCTACGCCAAGACCGTCAATCAGCACGTTGCCTGCAGTTACCTTACCGGCTCTGCGTGCCGCGCCTCCGGAAATTTCAATCACTTCACCTAGTTCAGTGATGAAAATGTTGCTTGGTTCTACACCTACGGATTCCGCCAGTAATGCATGTCTACGCTGCATCCGGAATTCTCCGTGAATAGGAATGAAATATTTCGGTTTCATCAGATTAAGCATAAGCTTCAGTTCTTCCTGGCTTCCGTGACCGGATACGTGAACGCCGGAGTTGGAACCGCTGTAAATGACGTTGGCTCCCAGTCTGAACAGCTCATCGATGGTGCGTCCGACATACTTCTCATTACCCGGTACCGGTGTTGCCGCAATAATTACGGTGTCTCCCGGCAGAATGTCCACTTTACGGTGACTGGAGCGAGCCATACGGGTAAGCGCCGACATAGGCTCTCCTTGGCTGCCTGTGCATAGTACCACTACACGGTTTCCAGCCATTCTGTTCATTTCTTCCGGTTCAATAAGCATGCCATCCGGAACATTCAGATACCCAAGTTCGGAGGCAATAGATACTACATTAACCATACTGCGGCCGATGACTGTAATCTTGCGACCTGTTGATTCCGCAGCGTTCACCACCTGCTGAATACGGTGTACATTGGAGGCGAAGGTTGCTACCACTACCCGCTGTTCGGCTTTGCGGAAGATATCCTCGAGAACAATGCCGACATTCTTTTCAGATGGAGTGAAGCCAGGCTTCTCGGCATTTGTGCTGTCTGACATAAGTGCTAGTACGCCTTTTTGGCCGATTTCAGCCATCCGGTGTAAATTAGCGAATTGACCATTGACTGGAGTATGGTCAAATTTGAAGTCACCTGTGTGAACAACATTTCCTTCAGGTGTTTCGATACATACGCCGACCGAATCGGGAATACTGTGATTCGTTCTGAAGAACGTTACTTTGAGTGAGGTTCCAAGTTCGATCTCTGAATCCTCATTAATTAGAATTCGCTTGGTTTCCCCAAGAAGGTTCGCTTCCTTCAGCTTATTCTCTACAAGCCCCAGTGTAAGTCGTGTTCCGTACACCGGAACATTCAAATTCTTAAGAACATAAGACAAGCCGCCGATGTGATCCTCGTGTCCGTGAGTAAGAACAATACCTCTTACTTTGTCACGGTTTTCTGTGAGGTACGAGATATCAGGAATAACAATGTCAATACCGAGCATATCTTCTTCCGGGAATTTCAGTCCCGCATCCACGACCACAATGTCGTTCCCGTATTGAACCACGTACATGTTTTTTCCGATCTCTCCGACTCCGCCCAAAGCGAAAATCGTCAATTTATCGTTGTTGTTTTTTTTGGACAAATGAATCTAACCCTCCTATGATGTTGGACGTCATACTTTTATTTGTAAACATTAAGCTTCATTATTTCAGCGGCGCTGAACACATCTTCAAATTGCTGATATCTTCCACAATTGACAAAGAAATTCCATAAATCTGTATAATTTCGCACTGCGAAAACTCCTTAATCGGGCAGTGAAATCCTTCTTGAGCGGAAAAACACCGTCAAAATTCACTGTCGCGCCCCTTGCGCGAGAATCCGGCTCCATTAGCACAGACTTATTCAAGGACCTATCCTGTCTCACAATGTAAAATACATTGACGGAAGATTACCGCATATTTAATTTTTACCGCACCCAGTCACTTAATGACATTATACATGATTTTTTTGGCAAAAGACAAGTCATAGGCTCCGTAACCCTATTCTTTCCTTGAATTCATTGGTTTATTTGAGAAAAAAGCAGACGAAAACGTTTCAACATCTTGGGCTTGAGGGTTATGCAGGAGGATTAAACTTAATATTGTGTTTATAATTTTGACACAAGACCAACAAAAGCCGGTACTCCTTGGAAGGAATACCGGCTTAAGCTTTCACCTGCGATAAATCCAAATACTACTTCAGAAGTGCAGTAATAAATGCAGCCTCTTCTTCGCTTGGTGGTACAAGCGGTAATCGAACTGTACCAACATCCACACCGCGCAGACCAAGTGCATACTTCACTGCCGAGGGATTCGGAAGCGGCTGCGGACATTCAAACAACCCTTTGAACACAGGGAACAGCTTACGGTGAAGTGCCCCTGCCCGGCGTACATCGCCTGAGACGTAAGCTTGGATCATTTCTGCCATTTGTTCCCCAACGATATGGCTGGCTACGCTGATGATGCCATGCCCCCCCACAGCAAGCGCGGCAAGCCCAGCAGCATCATCACCTGAATATACGCGGAAATCAGCCGGGCAAGCAGAAACAATCTGTGTAATTTGATCTACAGACAGACACTCCTTCGTTGCCACAATATTAGGAATATCGGCAAGCCTGATTGTCGTGGCTGTACTCATACTGATGCTGGTACGGCTAGGAACATTATAGAGTATAACAGGAAGTGACGTCTCACCTGCTATGGCAGAAAAATGCTGATATAGCCCTTCTTGATTCGGTTTGTTGTAATAAGGAACAACCAGCAGCACGCCGTCCACACCGATTTTTTCTGCCGCTTGTGTCAGATGTATAGAATGTCTAGTGCTGTTGCTGCCTGTTCCAGCGATGATTTTACAACGGCCTGCAGCCTTTTTAAGTACATACGCGAATAACTCCAGCTTCTCTTCATCGCTAAGGGTAGGCGATTCTCCAGTCGTTCCGCAGACCACAAGCGCTTCGGATTTCTGCTCTTCAATGAGATAGTCGACGAGCTGTGAAGTGGCATCCCAATTGATCTCTCCAGCCCCGTCAAAGGGGGTTACCATAGCGGTTATTAATCTTCCGAAGTCCACTTTGAATTCCTCCTTGTCAGCGGTGTAATTCAAACTTGGCATGCAAAGCGCGCAGCGATTGCACCATATCTTCTTTCTTGACCAGAACCCAAATGGTTGTATTGGAATCCGCTGACTGCAGAATCTGAATATTCTGTGAGCTGAGTGCTTCAACGATTCGGGCCATAATCCCTGGAACCCCGTTAATTCCGCCCCCAATGACTGAAACCTTGGCGCAGCCGGACAGGCTCGATGGACGCAGTCCCAGCTCCTGAAGGGCAGCAATCGCCTGTTCTGACTTGTCATCGTTCACCGTATACAGCGCTTCACTTGGTGTAACATTGATAAAATCCACGCTGATCCCGTTGTCAGCCATGCTTTTGAAGATCTGCAATTGCACGCCGGTGCCGTTACCATTCGGACATTCCACTGAAATCTGTGTAATGTTGCTGACATAAGCAATTCCTGTAACATAACGGTCTACTACTCCGTGTGACACATCACTGAACCCTTCTGGATGTGTTACAAGCGTTCCTTCTGCCTCGGAGAAGGTAGAGCGGACACGGACCGGAATCTGAGCCTGCATGGCAATTTCCACTGCGCGGGGATGTATCACCTTGGCCCCTTGATAAGCCATGTTACAGATTTCCGTATAGCTGACATAGGTCAGTTGTTTCGCATCTTCGACAATCCGCGGGTCTGCGGTCAGAATACCATCCACATCCGTATAAATATCTACCATATCCGCGCGCAGTGCGGCACCAAGAGCTGTAGCTGAGGTATCACTGCCTCCACGGCCAAGGGTTGTGAAATCACCGGCTTCGGTCTGACCCTGGAACCCGGTTACAATAACTACTTTATGCTCGCGTAATTCGCGCAGAATGCGTTCGGTCCGCACATCCAGAATCCTGGCATTGCCATAGTTGTTATCTGTCAGAAAACCAGCCTGGGCCCCTGTCAGCACGGTTGAGGGAATACCCTCATGCTCCAGCAGGCCGCACAAGGTGGTAGCGGAAATGATCTCCCCGCAGCACATCAGCAGATCCTTCTCACGGCTTGGCAAGGCATCCCCGTTCTGCACCGCCCAGTCCAGCAATGTATCGGTCGCATACGGCTCACCCTTTCTACCCATTGCCGACACCACTACTACAAGGCTGAATCCGCTAGCCAGCTCCCGTTTGACATGACGGATTACGTGTTCTCTGGCCGCTGGTGTGGAGAGTGAGGTTCCGCCGAATTTTTGCACCAAAATACCCATGTATAATTCCTCCATTGCTTCTCTAAGCAAGCACACTAATACGTATATACACCGTCCATTCCATAGGTCGAAAGAATCCGCCTAATGCGGGGTCACTATTCAGTTAGCTGAATAAAGTGTTGAACCGCCCTCAAAATGAGGACGGCAGATGTATACCTTATGGTCAGAATGCCTGCATGAAACGTTATCTATGCTGAATGAAACCGTTCGATAATCATCGGCTGCAGCTGGTTGCCCTGAAGTGCCGCATAGCAGGCTTCTGGAATGAGATCCATCTGCGCCACAAGCGAGTTCGGCTTGCCCTGCGGGTTATCCTGGCCGAACGGAACGAAATAAATATTCTTCGTCACCAAAAGCTTCGCGATATTCGATGCATTCAGCCCGAGTCCATCATTGGTGGAGATTGCCAGCACCAGTGGCCGGCCATTGCGCATTTGCGACTTAGCGGCCATAAGCACAGGGCTATCAGTCATGGCATTAGCCAACTTACTCGTTGTATTCCCTGTGCAGGGTGCTATGGTCAATACGTCCAACAGCTTGGAAGGACCCAGCGGTTCCGCTTCAACAATTGTAGAAATGATATCATTCCCTGTTATATCTTTCAACTGTTTTAGCCAATTTTCCGATGTGCCAAAGCGTGTGTCTGTATTCAGCACAGATGCTGAAACAATTGGCACCACTTTGGCGCCGCCATCCATAAACCGTTGAATCTGCGGCATCACCTCGGCAAACGTACAGTGTGAACCGGTAATCGCATAACCTACTGTTTTTCCATGCCAATCCATTTATTCGTCCCCCCTGTTAAAAGTCTCGTCCGATATCGACTGTACCAGCGCACCTGCCATAATAATTCCGGCGCTTTTGGGAGCAACGATTCCGGGTAGCCCCGGTGCCAGCATGGCTTTGATCCCGCGTTTTTCCGCATAGCGGAAATCGCATCCGCCCGGGGCGGAAGCCAGATCGATAATTACACAGTGTTTGGGGAGACGCGACAGCACCTGCGCGGTAATAATCATACTTGGTATGGTATTGAAAATAAGATCTACTTCCGGCGCATGTACTAGCAGCTCTCCAGTCATAAAGGGCTTCCAGCCCATCTCTTCAGCCCTTGCGTAATGTTCTTGTTTTCTTACTCCCACCTTCACAACTGAACCGAGTCCCTGCAGCGCCCTGGCCATGGTGAACCCGGTTCTGCCCATGCCTAGTACCATTGAGGTCGAGCCATGGATTGTAAAATCCGTATTCTGAATCGCCATGACCAGCGCTCCCTCCGCTGTCGGGATGGAGTTGTAAATTGCCACATCGTCCCGGTTCAGCAGCTCCACCAGCTTCAGGGAGTGCTTGGCGCACAGGCCACGCAAATAACCTTTGGCCATACCTGTATAAACCGTACAGCCGGGTGGCAGTGCTGAAGCGTGTTCCTCCAACAGTTGCAGGTGCTCCGTGGAAAAAAGGGCATTGATATTCCCTTCATCATCACAGCCTACCGTAGGCAGCACCAGTACATCCGCACGGCTCAGCAGCTCTACCGACATTTGTTCAAGGCTAACCCCTGGGCCAGGGGTATCCCACTTGTCGAACCCGGCAGCGCTTACCGTCGCATCCATTTCCACACATTTCCGAATCACTTCAATCTGTCTCGCGTCCCCGCCCAGGAACACGATCCTGATGCCAGTAAGCATAGGGATGACGCTCCTTTCCACATACACACTATTGACTATAGAGCATCTTATGCCAGGGTGGGCTGATGGGTGAATAGCCGGGAAGAATTGAACCTCAGGCCCTATTCAAAACAACTTTCAAATACAAATAAGCCGCCTCAGGTATGCACCGTAAGCAGCGTTATCAATATCAGTTGATCAATTAAAAAAAGCTAAGCAACCAATATCTACCGAATCCAATCCGGTGTGTATTGGTAATGCTTAGCTCAAGTTAATAATCAATGTAAAGAAAAAAGCATTTTATTTACCTGTATGTCCGAAGCCTCCGGCTCCGCGCTCCGTCTCTGACAGTTCATCCACTTCGACCAGTGTCACTGACGGTACAGCCTGAAAGACCATTTGGGCAATCCGCTCGTTGCGGGCGATGGCAAAGGGTTCCTGTCCCAGGTTGATGAGCAGCACTTTGATCTCACCGCGGTAATCGGCATCAATGGTTCCAGGTGTGTTCAGGCAGGTGATACCATGCTTCAGCGCAAGCCCGCTGCGCGGCCGGATCTGCGCCTCCAGGCCGTCTGGCATGGCCAGTGATATTCCTGTGGGGATTAGTGCCCGCCCGCCCGGAGCAAGCACAACAGCCTCTCCCACGGCGGCATACAGGTCATAACCCGAGGCCTGCTCAGACATTTTACGGGGAAGCTCTACATCCTCATTCCCGGGAAGCTTATTAATTTGAACGTAGTACGACAAGATCATCTCTCCTAACATTGGCAATAGCTTTGTCTGTTGAGCCCACCATCGCTAGTGCAAGCGGCTCCGCAAACATATGATCCAGCAAATGGTTGACATCATCCATTGTCACCTGCTGGATTTTGGCGATCATATCATCCAGTGTATCATGTCTTCCAAGCATCAGCTCGTTTTTACCGATACGGTTCATCCGGCTGCTCGTGCTTTCAAGGCTAAGAATCAGGCTTCCTTTAAGCTGCTCCTTGCCCTTTCTCAATTCATCTTCGCTAAGCCCGTGGACAGCAAGCTCAACCATCATTTCTTTGATCAGTTCTGTGACCTCTTTGGTCTGCTTCGGTGCAGTTCCTGCGTATACAGTGAACATCCCGCTATCCGCCTGGGAGCTGTGATAGGAATATACTGAATAGGCCAAGCCGCGCTTTTCACGGATCTCCTGAAATATACGTGAGCTCATACCGCCGCCAATTGCATTATTCAGCAGCACCATCGGGTATTGCAGGGGACCACCGCTTTGCACACCCGGCAAAGAGAGGCAAATATGGTTTTGCTCTGTCTTTTTGCGGTGGAACAGCAGCTCGCCTTGGAAATCAGGCACTGTCAGCACTGCGGATTCACCATGATTTTGAAAAGATCCAAAGTGTTTCTCTAGCAGCTCTGCCAGTCCATCATTAATATTCCCGGCAATGCTGATGACCGTATTTTCAATCGTATACTGAGCCTTCATATAGGCCCGGAGATCATCCGGAGTCATTTCCTGAAGACGTTCTTTGAGGCCCAGAATTGAATACGCCAGCGGGTGTTCGCCGTAGGCTGCAGCACACATCAGATCATGAACCAGATCATCCGGAGTGTCCTCACACATGGCGATTTCCTCCAGAATGACGTTTTTTTCCTTGGCAAGCTCTTCAGCATCCATACGTGATCGGAAGAACATATCGGCCAGCACATCCACGGCAATGGGCAGATGCTCATCCAAAACTTTGGCATAATAGCATGTGTATTCCTTAGAGGTAAATGCATTGACGTTACCGCCAATCGCATCGAACTGTTCGGCAATATCCTTTGCACTGTACCGTTCGGTGCCTTTGAACAGCATATGCTCAATAAAATGAGAAATCCCGTTATTCTGCGGAGTCTCATTGCGGGAGCCTGTTTTGACCCAGATTCCAAAGGAAACGGATCGGCCGGTGGGGATTTTTTCCGTTACCACCCTGAGGCCGTTTGATAACACTATTTTTTCCACTTCTAAATCCTCCTGGCATAGCCCTGGTTCTATCTGTATTTGGTATACGCGCTTTTATCCTACCAGAATTATACGGCTCACTCAACATCGGCAGGCAGCACACGCTCTGAAGATAACGTTTGGCTTACTGTTCCCAGTTGCAGCCCTTTAGCCTTTATTCCCCGGATCATGCCTTTCAGTGCCTGAGATGAGGAAGCTGTCGGATGCATAAGAATCAGGGTTCCCGGCTCCGCCTTACTGCTGATTTTGGTTATGATCGATTCCGGTGAAGGATTGCGCCAATCCACCGTATCGAGCGTCCACAGTACTGTTTTAAGACCAAGCGAGGCGGCAATCTCTACAGTTTCCTGGTCAAAATCACCGGATGGAGGTGCAAACCAAATATTCGTTACGCCGAGACTTTCCTTTAAAAGATTTTGCGTTTTCCGAATTTCAGCGGTAGCCCTGGCCCTGCTCAAAGTGCTCATATTGGGATGGGTATATGCGTGATTCTCCATTTCATGACCGCGTTTCTGCATTTCCCTTGCCAATTCTTTATTATGACTAAGCCAACTGCCATCCAGAAAAAAGGTGACCTTCACCTGTTCCTGATCCAGAATGTCCAGCATCGGGATAATATACTGGTTCCCCCATGCGACATTGATCATCAGTGATACCATCGGTTTCGCCGGATTGCCCCGGTAGATGGGCTGCGCCCCCAAGTCACTTAATGAAATCTTAGGCTGAATTTGGCGGTAGAACAGCTTCAAGCCGTCATTTGGCCCCTTAAGCCGTGCATTCCTGTAGGTTGCCTCCACATCTACCTCCAGACCGTTATAGCCCGGTATAGCCTTCCACACACGGTCCACAGTCGCATCCACTGGCGGGCTGTTCAGTTTGGATGCCTTGCTCTCGATGATCGTTCGTAGATCCTTCCCCGGCTCTGCTGAGACCTCGTTCCATACAGCCAGTTCTGTCGGTGGCTTAAGCTGGGAGAGCATCTCTTTTACAGGACCTTGGGTACTGCCGATGCCGATTACCACAGCGATACAGGCCAGTACAAGTGCCGCTTTTTCCGTCTTCATGACGCCTTTCCTCCTCGGCAGAAACGTTCATTTGTCGGTCCCGGCACAGAGCAGGTGCAGGGACACTTTGTCCCAGCCTATGAACCCCCGGAGGAAAATATGCCCGCAACTCAAGTAGAAACGGCTACGCCGTCCTTTTTGGGGACGGTAGCCGTTTCAGTGAGAAATATAAGGATAATTTAATGTGTGAAACATATAAATTCTATATTCTAAAATAGCCCCACAGCGTGGAGCTTGGTCAGCCGGATATTCAGCCCTATATATTTAAAAAAAGAGCCAGAACGAAATTGCTTCTGTCTCTTCCCATTCATACATTTAACCTGTGTTTGAAGTAACAGTGAAATTACGCTTTGGCTGCGCCTTCCGAAGTCAGCACAGCTTTACGTGACAAATTGACGCGGCCCTGCTGGTCGATTTCGGTTACCTTGACAGTAATCGTATCGCCGATGGCCACTACATCCTCTACCTTGGCTACACGCTCTGTGGACAGCTGGGAAATGTGCACCAACCCGTCTTTGCCCGGAATGAGTTCAACAAATGCACCAAACTTCTCGATACGTCTGACTGTACCCACATAGATTTCGCCAACCTGCACTTCACGCACAATGCCTTCGATAATGCCGCGCGCTTTTTGAATCATCGCTTCGTCTGAAGATCCGATAAAGACACGACCATCCTGCTCGATGTCGATTTTCACGCCGGTTTCCTCAATGATTTTGTTGATGATCTTGCCACCCGCACCGATAACATCACGGATTTTGTCCGGATTGATGTTGATGATAATGATTTTGGGAGCATATTTAGACAGGCTTGTTCTAGGTTCGGAGATGGCTTCCATCATTTTGCCCAAGATGAACATCCGTCCTTCTTTCGCCTGCTGCAGCGCATCCTGAAGAATCTTACGGTCGATGCCGTCGATTTTGATATCCATCTGAATCGCCGTAACCCCTTCAGCCGTACCAGCTACCTTAAAGTCCATATCGCCTAAATGATCTTCCATCCCTTGAATATCGGTAAGAATCGAGACATGATCTCCGTCTTTGATCAGACCCATAGCTACACCGGCTACAGGGGCCTTAATTGGCACACCCGCATCCATCATTGCCAGAATACTGGCGCAGATACTCGCTTGGGAAGTTGATCCGTTGGATTCAATGGCTTCTGATACCAGACGAATCGTGTACGGAAATTCGGTTTCACTAGGGATAACTTTGGACAACGCGCGTTCACCCAGAGCTCCATGTCCAATCTCACGGCGGCCAGGTGCTCTAAGCGGACGAGCTTCCCCTACGCTGAAAGGAGGAAAGTTGTAGTGGTGCATGAATCGTTTGGTCTCCGTCGGATCAATTCCATCGAGAATTTGCACATCGCCGAGAGCTCCAAGTGTACATACGCTAAGGATCTGTGTCTGTCCACGTGTGAAGAGACCGGAACCATGTGTCCGTGGCAGCAGAGCAGTGTCACATTCAATGGGACGGATTTCATCCAGTTTGCGTCCATCCGGACGGATTTTGTCATGTGTGATCAGACGTCTTACTTCATCCTTCACGATATCATGCAGCACTTCCTTAACATCTTTCAGAAGCTCCGGTGTTTCTATGTATTTCTCTGCGAAATACTCCACCGTTTCATTATTAATCAAATCGATGGCATCCTGACGGGCATGCTTCTCGGCGATCTTCACTGCCTCTACCAAGCGAATCTGTGCATACGCGCGAACTTCTGCGTTCACATCCGCATTTACAGCATGCAGTTTCACTGCCATTTTTTCTTTACCGGCAACCGCAACCAGTTCCTCGATCACAGCAACGATCTTGCGGACTTCATCATGTCCGAACATGATGGCTTCCAGCATTACATCTTCCGGCACTTCATTGGCTTCTGCTTCCACCATCATGATGGCGTCCTTGGTTCCGGCTACAACTACATAAATATCGCTGACGGCTTGTTGCGCAACATCAGGATTAATGATGAATTCACCGTTAATACGGCCTACAGCCACACCGCCGATCGGACCGCTGAAAGGCACATCAGAAATACTGAGTGCAGCAGAAGTACCAATCATAGCAGCAATATCGGGTGCACAATCCTGATCCACACTCATTACCAGATTAAGAACCTGTACATCATTGCGGAATCCTTCAGGAAACAATGGGCGAATCGGACGGTCCGTGAGACGGCTGGACAGAATTGCCTTCTCGCTGGGTCTGCCCTCACGTTTGATAAATCCTCCGGGGATTTTACCAACTGCATATAGTCTTTCCTCGTAGTTAACTGTAAGCGGGAAAAAATCCAGATCTTTAGGCTCACTGGACGCTGTAACCGTACACAATACTGAAGTATCACCATAACGGACCATAACCGCAGCATTTGCCTGTTTGGCCAATCGGCCCGTTTCGAGTACAAGGCGTCTTCCGCCAAGTAGCATTTCTACACGTTTTTCCATAAAATCCCTCCTTGAATGGTAGTAGACCCGCCGTTCACGATCGCAGGTTCAATGTTAGCCTTAAGCAAAACGTAAGTTATACAAGTGGAAACGGCTATGCCGTCCTTATTAGGACGGTATTCGTTTCAGCGAGAAAGAGAAGGAAAATTTATAGCGTGGAATATATAAATCCTTATCCTTTATGAAGAAACAGCTTCAGCGTATGTAAATTAAGCTCTCCCGTTTCCTCAAAAATATAAGGATCACCTATAGCTCAACGACTATAAATTCTTATATTTCATGCAAAAACGGCTTGTCCTCAAGCTGAGGTTAAGTAGCCGTTTTGTGCAAATCATATCCACTTGCTGCTTACCATAGTTTCCCCTAAATTTTCAAAAAGCAACCCGGCTGTCCCGCTGTCGCTCGTAAGAAGGACATACGGTATACAACCAGGCTGCTTTAGGGTAAAGATTATGGAAAATTAGCGACGCAATCCCAGTTTTTCGATCAGGGCGCTGTAACGTCTGATGTCTTTGTTTTTCAAATACGCCAGCAGTTTACGACGTTGTCCAACCATCTTCAGCAGTCCGCGACGGGAATGATGATCCTTCTTGTGCGTACGCAAGTGGTCAGTCAAATTAACGATGTTCTCCGTAAGGATAGCAACTTGCACCTCAGGGGATCCTGTATCGGATTCATGAGTTTTGTGCTCGTCAATCAATTGGTGTTTACGTTCTTGAGTCAATGCCATCCTGTTCACCTCCTTCAATATAATCGCCAATAGCCTCGTCACCGTCGGTGAGAACATGCAACCAAGCTAAGGTTATGATGCTGTCATTCCAGCAACGTTAATCAGTATAGCACCTTCGCAGACAAATGTAAACGGCATGTCCACTGTGAATCAGGCTTGATCTTCCAGCAGACTTTTTGCTGTCTCGGCATCCTCACCAATTTGTTCGATCAAGGCGCCGATAGAGTCAAACTTACGCTCAGGACGGATGAATGAGACCAGCTCCAACTCAAGCTCCTGTCCGTATATATCCCCCGAAAAATCAAACAAATGCACCTCAAAGCTGGGCGCTGTTACTCCTTCATGGAAGGTTGGTTTCACACCAACGTTCATTACCCCGTGAAGTACTTCATCCTTATAGAATACTCTGACAGCATAAACACCTTTGGCAGGAATAACATAACGATCCTCTAGTTGCACGTTAGCTGTTGGAAACCCTATCGTGCGTCCACGCTTCTCTCCATGCACCACTGTTCCCCGCAGATGATAACAGCGTCCGAACCATGTATTCGCCAGGGTAATTTCGCCATTCTGGAGGCTTTTCCGAATTCCGGAGCTGCTTACCTTTTCTCCCTCAATCAGGAACGGAGGTGCAGTTACAACGCTCATTGCCCCTTGACCCAGCTCTTGAAGCCGTTCAGGGTCACCCTCTCCAAGATAGCCAAAACGGAAATCAAAGCCGACTACGGCGGTTACAATCTGAAGCGGTAGCAGCATCACTGATACGAAATCCTCCGGACTTACTTTTGAAAGCTGCTCATTAAATTCAATGATATACAAAATATCAACACCCATACCCGCAAGGATTTCCTGCTTGTCTTTTGGAGGAGTCAGATATCCATCATAGTCTCCTTTGCCCATAACATCCTTAGGATGCGGATGGAAGGTCATGACTGAAGCGGGTATACCCTCCTGACGGGCCAGAGCAACAGCGGATGCAATGACACTGGCATGTCCACGGTGCAGTCCGTCAAACTGACCCAGAGCGGCCACTTGCGGCCGTGCCCACAGAGCTGCGGTCTCCGGCGGTATCGGATAGCTTAAGGTTACGGTTCTCACGCTGTTTCTCACCTACAATTCACTAAATGAAATAAAATTTATGCTTGTGCAAATACCTTAACGGGAGCGATCGCCCCTGTATCTTCTAATTCATAAATACCCAGGAACTCACCCTTTACGTCATACAGACGAAAATGTCCATTCTGTTTCACTTCAGGCGCCACATGACGGATCGACAGGCGCTGTCCCTGCAGAGCTGCTTTCTTTTTCTCATCAATCACTGTATGTCTGGGTAAATGGGAAATGGCTTCATCCGCTGCAATCAAATGTTCCACCAGTGTACCTGCTTCTTTGTTTTCAGCTATTTGCTCCAGGGTTAAGCAATGACTGGCCGCTATCCCTGCTGACATGGTTCGTTCAAGCGTAACCATGACTCCAGGAAGTCCGAGTGCCCGTCCGATATCCACACAAAGTGTACGGATATAAGTACCTTTGGAACACAGAACACGAAATGTAATATCAGGATGATTGCCGCTCCAGACCATACCGGTCATCTCAATCTCATAGATTTCCACTTCACGGCTTTTACGCTCCACTGTTTTGCCTTCTCTGGCGAGTTCATATAGACGTTTGCCGTCGACCTTGACAGCGGAATACATGGGTGGCACCTGTGAAATCACGCCTTTGAAAGAATTAAGCACAGTGAGTACTTCAGCTTCCGTGACATGGACTTCTTCAACCGTTTCCGTAATTGTCCCGGTTAAATCCTCTGTATCACTGGATACCCCTAGTCTCAACGTGGCTACATATTCTTTGGGAAGCTCCTGAATGTATTCAACGACACGTGTTGCCCGCCCAAGGCAGAGCGGCAGAACACCAGTCACCTGGGGATCAAGCGTACCCGTATGCCCGATCCGTTTCATACCGAGAATACGTCTAGCTTTGGCAACTACATCATGTGAAGTGAATCCGGCAGGCTTATACACGGCTAAAACACCTGTAAGCTCACTCATAAATGACGTCTGACCTCCTGAAGTACCATTGGAACAGCTTCTTCCAGTGTGGCATCGATACGTGCACCCGCTGCGCGGGTATGTCCGCCTCCACCAAAGCTTTGCGCCAAAGCAGCAACATCTACTTTACCTGCAGAACGCAGGCTAACCTTCACAGCACGCTCATGAATAACCTTAAACAGAATTCCTACCTCTACGCCACGGATATTCCGGGGATAGTTCACGATACCTTCAAGATCTTCGTTCGCGGCTTCACAATCCAGCATATCTTGAGGTGTCACTGATACCCAGGCTATTTCGCCTTCAGGTGATAGCTGCAAAGTACTTAGCGCCCGATTCAGCACCTTAACTTGTGCCAGTGTCATTTCCTCCAGCAGCGTTTCCGCAAGCGTTGGTCCATTTACACCGAGTTCGAGCAGCTCAGAAACCGCCGCCATCACTTTAGGGGAAGTATTGCTGTAGCGAAAACCACCGGTATCCGTCAACAATCCAGTGTAGAGAGCTGTGGCGATATCTATATCCCATTCCACCTCAAACGTCTTCAACAGATCGAACAAAATTTCCGCAGTCGCAGCAGCATCCGGTTTAATCAGCGTAACGTAGCCATAACCGTTGTTCGTAGGATGATGATCTATATTTACGATGAGGGCATCGGTGGCAAAATGACGCTGGGTAAGCCCTACACGCTGAAAATCGGCACAATCGACGCAAATGACATTCTGGTATTGCCGGGAGAGCTCACCGTCAGCCAAATTAACAATCTCATCAGCATGCCATAGGTATTCCATCCGTTGCGGGATCGGTCCTTCATTCAGCATAGTATATTTTTTGCCCAGACATGAGAGAAGCCAGCCCACCGCGAGGGTGGAGCTGACTGCATCTCCGTCCGGCTGAACATGCGACACTACAAGATAATCGTCGTGTTCCAGCAGAAACTTACGGGTCTGCTGGAGACTTTGTTCATAGCTCTGCATTCGCCGTCTCCTTTATGTTTCCTAGCTTTCTTCGTTCTTGCCAATTTCACCAAGCAGCTTCTCGATATGGCTTCCGTAAGCAACGGATTCGTCAATCTTGAAGATCAGCTCAGGGGTATGACGAAGGCGGATCGCTTTGCCAAGCTCCGAGCGGAGAAAACCGTTGGCTTTCTCAATCGCTTTGAGCGAACCCGTGACCTGCTCTTCGTCCCCAAATACGCTCAGGTAGACTTTCGCCTGCGACAGATCGTTGGTCACGTCTACGCCGGTTACTGTCACAAACCCGATGCGCGGGTCTTTTAGTCCACTTTGGATGAGCTGGCTCAGTTCTTTTTTGATCTGTTCGCCAACTCGTCCGGCTCTGATTTTAGACATCTATATCACCTCTTCGCTTAGCGCTCTACCGTTTCCATGATGAACGCTTCGATAATGTCGCCTTCAACGACATCATTATAGCGTTCCAAAGTTATGCCGCATTCATAACCCTGCGCCACTTCTTTTGCATCATCTTTGAAACGTTTCAAGGTGTCGATCTTGCCTTGGAAGACAACGATACCGCTGCGGATCAGGCGCATTTCGGCATTGCGGGTGATTTTGCCGGAAGTAACCATACATCCTGCAATAGTACCCACTTTGCTGATTTTGAAGACATTACGCACTTCAGCATGGCCGATAACGTTCTCTTTGTAGATGGGATCAAGCATCCCTTTCATCGCACTTTCAATTTCTTCAATTACATTGTAGATGATGTTGTGCAGACGCACATCCACTTTCTCCTGCTCGGCAGCCGCTTTCGTCTGAGTATCCGGACGAACGTTGAAGCCGATAACGATAGCATTGGATGCTGCCGCCAAGGTGATGTCGGATTCCGTAATCGCACCAGCACCACTGTGAATGATCTTCACGCGCACACCTTCAACTTCGATTTTGGCCAACGAGCCTTTCAGTGCCTCTACCGAACCTTGTACGTCACCCTTGATGATCACGTTGAGATCTTTGATCTCGCCGTCTTTGATGTGCTTGAACAGATCATCCAGCGTTACGCGGGTGTTCGTGTTCAGCTCGGACTGGCGCTGAGACGTAGAACGTCTGTCAGCAATAGCACGGGCTTTGCGCTCATCTTCAAAGGCCATGAACGGATCGCCAGCCTGCGGCACTTCCGTCAAACCGGTAATTTCCACTGGTGTGGAAGGTCCCGCTTCCTTAATCTTGCGTCCCTTGTCATTGACCATGGCACGTACGCGTCCGAAACAGTTACCTGCAACAAAGGCGTCTCCGACTTTCAGCGTACCATTCTGTACGAGAATTCGGGCAACTGGTCCACGGTTTTTGTCAAGCTCAGCCTCTATAACAGTACCGCGTGCCCGTTTGTCCGGGTTCGCCTTGTACTCATTTACTTCAGCAACGAGCAGAATCATTTCCAGCAGTTCTTCCAGGTTAATACGCTGTTTGGCTGACAGGTTGACGAAGATTGTATCGCCGCCCCACTCTTCCGGAACCAGTTCATAACTAGTAAGCTCCTGCTTCACCTTGTCAGGATCTGCGCCCGGCTTATCGATCTTGTTAACTGCAACAATGATCGGAAGTCCGGCTGCCTTGGCATGGTTGATTGCTTCCACCGTTTGCGGCATTACACCGTCATCAGCTGCTACGACGATAATTGTCATATCCGTAACCTGAGCACCACGGGCACGCATAGCTGTGAACGCTTCATGGCCCGGTGTATCGAGGAACGTAATTTTTTTGTGGTTAATTTCGACTTGGTATGCTCCGATATGCTGTGTGATTCCGCCTGCTTCACCGCCGGTTACGTTCGTGGAACGAATGGCATCAAGCAAAGTTGTTTTACCATGGTCAACGTGACCCATGATCGTTACAACCGGAGGACGGGCCTGCAGATCATCTTCGGAATCATTTTCTTCCACAGTTTCGAAGCTGTCTTCGTCCACAGGGATCTTCACTTCAACTTCAACACCGAACTCGCCGGCCAGAAGCAAAATAGTGTCGATATCAAGCTCCTGATTAATCGTAGCCATAACGCCCATGGAGATCAGCTTCTTGATCACTTCGGAAGCATCCTTGTGAAGCAGCTTAGCTGTTTCACCGACAGTCATGCTGCCGCGTACAATGATCTTCTTCGGTGTGTTGTCAATCTTTTCGCGGTATACTGTCGGCTGATTTCTGCCACGGTTGTTCTTGCCGCCACGGCCGCGGAAATTGCCGCCTTTACCGTCTTCAAAGCGTTTCTGGCCGCTGTTGTTATTTGGTCTGCCGCCAGTTGTGTTCTTTTTGGGACCTTTGTCGCCGCCACGGGAGAAATCACCGCCACCTTGACCTTGTGGACGGCTGTCAGCCGTACGTGCTCCACCTTGACCTTGTGGTGCGCCAGTACGTGGTGCACCGCTGCCTTGGCCTTGTGGGCGGCTACCAGTGGAACTGCCTTGTGGACGGCTGCCTCCGGTGGAGCTGCCTTGTGGACGGCTGCCGCCAGTGGAGCTGCCTTGTGGACGGCTGCCGCCAGTGGAGCTGCCTTGTGGACGGCTACCGCCAGTGGAGCCGCCTTGCGGACGGCTGCCTGTGGAACTGCCTTGTGGACGATTGCCGCTAGTGGAGCTCTGCGGACGGGAATTCTGTGTGGAACCTGTTGTTGCTCTGCGGGAATCTTGTCCGCTTTGGGGCCTTGGGGACGTCATCGATTGGTTGTTGTTTTGGTTACTGTTCATACCTACCTGCTTTTCCGGTTGATTTTTGTTGGCATTCTGAGCATTTTGGGGATCGGCGGTTACCGTTCCGGCAGATGCCGGACGGCTGCTGGTTCCGCTGTCCCGCTTAGCTGCAGCGTTTGACTTGATATCCTTGAAGAACTGTTCCACTTTGTTCACGGAGCCATTCTCCATGACACTCATATGATTATTCACAGGGACATTCAAACGCTTCAGAATTGTAATAATTTCTTTACTGCTCATATTGAGCGATTTCGCGTATTCATACACGCGCAGCTTATCCTTATTGTCTTCTTTAGTCAATAACTCCACCTCCGACAGTATCTCCGAGCACTCTGGAGATCATTTCCGCGAATCCTTTATCCGTAACGGCCAGCACAACGCGCTGGTCCTTACCAATACTTGCACCGAGTTCATCCCGGTGAAATGCGATTACTAGTGGAATATCGTAGGTTCCGCACTTGTCACGGAACTTTTTCTGAGTATTTTCTGAAGCGTCACCTGCGAGGACGACCAGCTTCGCCTCCGAAGACCGTACTGCTTTGAGCACAGCTTCGTCGCCGGTGACAATCTTGCCAGCTCTCATGGCAAGCCCTAAATAAGAAAGTGCCTTACTCATTGTCCTCACTATCCTTTGCTGCCAGAAACTGCTCCTCGACGGATGCAAAATCCCGAGCAAGCTGGGCATAGATTTCAGGACTCACTTGACATTTGAGTGCACGGTCAAGTGCTTTATTCTTTTGTGCCAGCTTAAAACATTCCAGTTTGCCGCAAATATAGGCTCCCCGGCCCGACTTTTTGCCAGTCAGGTCTATCAGCACTTCGCCCTCAGGCGTTCTCACCACGCGAATCAGCTCTTTCTTGGGCATCATCTCCTGGCTTGCAACGCATTTGCGCAGCGGTACCTTACGCTGTTTCATGTCAATCGCCTCCCCTCTAAAATAGAGCAGGTTGATTAGTCAATGGAGACGGAATCCTGATGCATTTCATCATTAGAAGTTCTTGGTCTGCCGTATTCCTGCTCTGCCTGGCTTTCGCTCTTGATATCAATTTTCCAGCCGGTCAGCTTCGCGGCAAGACGGGCATTCTGTCCCTTGATGCCGATTGCGAGCGACAATTGATAATCAGGAACAATGACACGAGCCATCTTTTCCGCCTCAAAGACTTGAACCTCAAGCACCTTGGAAGGGCTAAGCGCGTTGGCTACATACTCCTGAACCGCTTCAGAATAACGGACGATATCAATCTTCTCGCCGCGCAGCTCCGTAACGATCGTCTGAACTCGTGTGCCTCTAGGGCCTACGCACGAACCGACTGGATCTACTTCAGGATTGCGGGAGAAGACGGCAATCTTGGAACGGAAGCCAGCTTCGCGGGCTACAGAACGAATTTCAACGACACCGTCAAAAATTTCTGGAACCTCCAGCTCGAACAGGCGTTTCAAGAGGCCGGGATGACTACGCGACAGCATGATCTGCGGCCCTTTGGTCGTGTTCTCAACCTTAGTGATATATGCCTTGATGCGCTCGCTTTGCTTGAACTTTTCTCCCGGCATCAGCTCGCTGAGCGGCAGAACCGCTTCGATTTTCCCAAGGTCAACGTAGATGTTGCGCATGTCCTGACGCTGCACAAGGCCGGTAACAATGTCATCTTCCTTGTCGATAAAGGCGTTATAGATGAGTCCGCGCTCCGCTTCGCGGATACGCTGAGTTACCACCTGCTTGGCCGTCTGGGCAGCAATACGGCCAAAATCACGCGGCGTTACTTCAAGCTCGGCGATATCCTCCAATTGAAAATGAGGGTTGATCTCCCGGGCAGACATCAGCGAGATCTCAGTCCGGGTATCCAGTACCTCCTCAACAATCAGTTTGCGGGCAAACACCTTGATTACACCTGTGTTGCGGTTCATATCCACACGCACATTCTGCGCCGCATTGAAGTTGCGTTTATAGCTGGAGATCAGCGCAGCTTCGATGGCTTCGAACAGCACATCCTTACTGATGCCTTTCTCCCTTTCCAGTTCATTCATAGCTTCGATAAAATCCATACTCATGAAATTCCGGTCCCCCTTTCAAGACGTTAAAAAATAATGGCCAATCTCGCACTGGCGACTTTGGCATACGGTACAACATGTTCTTTTTTGCCCGCGGAGATGAGCAGTTCCTCGTTCTCGAACGAGAGCAAACGGCCTTCGAATTCCTTAAGTCCTTGAATCGGCTCATACACCGTTACATAGACATCCTTGCCAACCGCTTTGGCGACATCCGCAGCTTTTTTAAGCGGGCGTTCAGCACCCGGTGAGGATACCTCAAGAAAATAAGCCTCAGGTATAGGATCATTCTCATCCAGCTTCTGACTGAAATATTCGCTGATGGCACCACAATCATCAATATCAATGCCGCCTTCTTTATCTACGAATATACGCAAAAACCAGTTGGAACCTTCCTTCACATATTCAACGTCCACCAGTTCGAAACCATTGTCCTCGAGATAGGGCCCAAGCATCTGCTCTACCGTTTGTTTAATTTGGGATTTAGGTGTGCTCAAAAGAAAATAACCTCCACGAACTTGTCTTTTGCTATATACCAAAGATAAAGAGTGGGTTTCCCCACTCTTTACACAACGGACTTATCTCATTATTACTAAAAAAATTATACCATAGTGCATCAGCACTGACAAGTGCCAGCCCTTGACTGCCTCATGTAACAAGGTGTAAAAGCCTGCTCCCTCCCTGTTTAGAAGGGGAGTTTTTTAAGATTCCCCGTAGCGTTACTCCACTTGTGGCGGATATTAGAACAGCGAAAGCTGGTTGCTCTCCGGTAATCCGCGGAAGCAGCCCATATTGTTCAGCAGTTCAATAACCGTCTTGCTTGCCTTGGATTTTTGCTGGAAATCTTCGATGGACAGAAACTCTCCGGCATTCTTGGCAGCGGCGATATTGATCGCTGCGTTATCGCCAATTCCTGCAAGTGAAGAGAACGGAGGAATCAGACTTGTACCGTCAACAGTAAATTTGGTCGCATCCGAATGGTACAAATCGATATTTTTAAAGGTGAAGCCGCGTGCCGTCATTTCCAGAGCCATTTCAAGCACAGGAAGCATTGCTTTTTCCTTTGGGAGAGCCTGGAATCCTTTTTGCTCAATCTCAACAATTTGCCGGGCAATGGCTTCGTAACCCTTGCAGCACAACTCAATATCAAAATCAGCCGCCCGCACCGTAAAGTAAGTCGCATAATATTCAATAGGATGGTACAGCTTGAAATAGGCGGTCCGTACTGCAGAAATTACATAGGCTGCAGCATGTGCCTTCGGGAACATGTACTGAATCTTCAAGCAAGAATCAATATACCACTGCGGAACCTTGCATTTCTTCATTTCCTCTATCCATTCGGCAGACAACCCCTTACCCTTACGGACGCTCTCGGTAATTTTGAAAGCCAGTCCTGCATCCATTCCCGCCTTATAAATTAGAAAGAGCATGATATCATCGCGGCAACCAATAACTGTCTTAATGTTGCAGGTGTTGTTCTTAATAAGCTCTTGGGCATTACCAAGCCAAACTCCGGTGCCGTGGGATAAACCCGAGATCTGCAGCAAGTCGGCAAAGCTGGACGGCTTCGACTCCACTAGCATCTGGCGGACAAATTTGGTCCCCATCTCAGGTACTCCGTAGGTTGCCACAGGTGTCCGGATCTGATCGGGCCTTACACCCAGCGCTTCGGTAGAGTTGAACATGCTCATGACCTTCGGATCGTTCATCGGAATGGTCGTTGGGTCAACTCCGGTTAAATCCTGGAGCATACGCATCATCGTCGGATCATCGTGGCCCAGAATATCGAGCTTCAACAGATTGGCATCAAACGCATGGTAATCGAAATGGGTCGTCTTCCATTCTGCGGTGACATCATCCGCCGGGAACTGAACCGGGGTGATATCTTCAATCTCCATATAATCCGGCAAAACAACAATACCGCCGGGATGCTGCCCCGTACTCCGTTTCACACCGGTGCAGCCTGCCGCCAGGCGTCCGACTTCGGCTCCGCGCCACCGCTTTTGATGATGCTCCTCGTATTTTTTTGTGAAGCCAAAAGCGGTCTTTTCTGCAACAGTACCAATGGTGCCGGCACGGAATACATTGTCCGGTCCAAACATGGTCTTGGTGAAATTATGCGCATTCGGCTGATATTCACCCGAAAAGTTAAGATCGATATCGGGAACCTTGTCTCCCTTAAAACCAAGAAACGTCTCAAACGGAATATCCTGCCCTTCGCCTTTGAGTTTACCTCCGCAGTTCGGACAAGTCTTATCCGGAAGATCGAAGCCGCTCGGCACACTGCCGTCAAGAAACCACTCGTTATGCTTGCACTCCGAATTCGTACAGATATAATGGGCAGGCAACGGATTTACCTCGGAGATCCCGAGAAAGGTTGCCACCACTGATGATCCTACGGAACCACGCGATCCTACCAGGTAACCATCCTGATTCGATTTCTTGACAAGACGCTCAGAGATTAGATAGTTGGCAGAGAAACCGTATTTAATAATCGGCGCAAGCTCCTTTTCGAGCCGGGCAACGACTACCTCCGGTAGTTTTTCACCGTAGATCGATTTTGCTGTATTGTAGCAGGTTTCCCGGATCTCATCGTCTGCCCCTTCAATAATAGGTGTGAACAGATCGCTTGGGAAAAGCGGATATTCCTCAAATCGCTCAGCTAAGGCTACGGTGTTAGTAACAACAACCTCCATCGCTTTTTCCGTACCCAGGAAATCAAATTCTGCCAGCATCTCGTCCGTTGTGCGGAAATGGGCGTCCGGCTTGCGCTGATCCTTCAGTGGACTGAAGCCGGTAATTCCATGAATCGTAATATCACGGAACAACTTATCCCTTGGTTCCAGGTAATGCACATTTCCAGTGGCGATAACCGGCTTATTCAATTGCTCGCCAATTTCGCAGATTTTACGCACTACTCCCCGTAAATCCTCCGGACTGGCAACAAAACCTTTGTCCACCAGATGCATGTACATGGTCAGCGGCTGAATCTCAAGAACATCATAAAACTGAGCAACTTCCATTGCCTCTTCCACAGTCTTGTTCAGCACCGCCTCAAAAAACTCGCCCCGTTCACATCCAGAAATCACAAGTAGACCGTCCCTATGCTCTTCGAGCTTGGACTTTGGTATGCACGGCACCCGTTTGTAATATTCGGTATGAGACATGGAAATCAGCTTATACAGATTCTTTTTCCCCACTGGATTCAGCGCATAAATACCGCAGTGGAACGGACGGGTGTTGGAGAGATCATTACCGACATAATCATTCAACCGGTCTAGCCGGGTAAGGTTCTTGAGCTTCTCAGCATCAGCCAGTAAGCCGTTTAGGATTCCTCCCAGTGCAACAGTATCATCTACCGCACGGTGATGGCTCTCCAGCAGTACTTTATACTTATCCGCTAATGTATTCAGCCTGTGATTCTTCATGCTCGGGAACAACAGTCGCGCCAGCTCCAGAGTGTCCAGCGAAGGGTTTGGTAATATCGGTTTGCCCAGCTTCGTTAGTGATGCCTGAATGAATCCCATATCGAATCTTGCATTGTGGGCAACGAGGATGCTATCTCCAACAAAATCCACGAATTCCTGAAGCACAGGCTCCAGGTCCGGTGCATCCTTCACCATTTCATCCGTAATATTGGTCAGTTGCTGGATATGATAAGGAATTTTTTCATGCGGGTTCACAAACGTTGAGTACCGGTCGAGCTCCTTGCCTTCGCACATCTTGATCGCCGCAAGCTCGGTAATATTGTTGCGTGTAATTGATAAACCCGTGGTCTCTATATCAAACACAACGTAGGTGGCTGTCTTCAGTTCCAAGGGCTGCGGATTCTCTACAATATTCACCGAGTCATTGACAACATTGGCTTCTACGCCATAAAGCATTTTGATTTTGTGCTTATGGGCGGCGTGATCTGCATCAGGGAAGCTCTGAACCACACCGTGATCTGTGACGGCAATTGCCGGGTGACCCCATTTCGCGGCTGTTTTAACATACGCATCGATAGGTGCGACCGCATCCATTGTACTCATTGTCGTATGCAGATGGAATTCAACACGCTTCACTGGGGCAGTATCTTTACGGGCAGGTGGTGCCTGAACCTCGGACAGATCCGAAGGAATCATCACCAACTCGGGAATTTGCATGAACCGGTCGTATTCCACTTTACCGCGTGCTCTGACCCATTTGCCGTTAGCAAGTTGTCCCATGACCTTCAGATCTTCTTTGGTCTTGGCAAACATCTTGATTTGCAGAGAGTCCGTAAAATCTGTAATACAGAAAGTGAACAGTGTATTTCCGTTACGAAGCTCCTTGCTCTCGAGACCAAAAATAGTCCCTTGTATCGTGATCTTCTTTTCCTCATCCTGAATCTCAAGAATGGGCACAGCCTGCTCTTTAATCTCATAGCCGACCTGAAGCTTAATAACCTCGTTCGGATCCCCCTCCTCTACAGGCTCATCAGGTTCACTGGACATCATCATCATTTCAACCAGTTCACGCTGTTCTTGCTGCAGTTTCTGCTGGAATTCCTCATAGGCATCCGCTTTACTCTCACTCTCAGCAATCTGGAGTTTAACCTTCAGGGGAAGACCGAAGAATTTATCGTAAAATTTTACTATCGCGCCTTCGATCCCTTTTTTGCGGGCCAGCTCCAGGGACATGGAGTCATTCAGGCTCAGTAAAAGTGTACCGTCTTGCAGTTCCTGGGTGGAGCGTGTCAGCCAGCCATTGACAGAAGGGATTTCACGCTGCGCCCATTCCAGAAAAAGCCCCCAATACTCCTGCACAAGCTCCGCTCTGCTAATTTTGTCATCATATAGGAACAAGAAGCTAACTTTGGCAATATGCTGCAGCTTCTCACGCATTCTCAGTACAAAGGTCCGGTACGTCTGGGCCGGAACCAAACTTTCTTTGACAATAACGATATGCCAGTCATGATTACCGCGGCTGATTTCCACACGTTCAATATATCCATCCAAGAAGTAAGGATCAATAATCGCGGGCGGAATTTCACCTTGCTTCATCAAAAGCTCAAACCGCTTTCTTCTCTCCACGTTCTGTTCCATGCTTCCCCCACCTAACTTACGCAATAATAAAAACACCTGATTTCAGCACATCATAAGATTAAACAGATTTAAAAAGCTTCCGGGTCAAAAAGCTTTGGGTTCTTTCGGCCCGCCGACTCCTCTCACCAGAAGCTAGATTAACGTACTAGAATCTTTATCATAAACAATGCTGAACCAAATTAATAGGCTTTGGCAAAAACAACCGTATGTGCTGCTGGTTTGCCGCAGCAAATGCACACTTGCTTCGTCTCGGCAGGGTTAAAAGGAATGTTGCGGCTTGTAGCACCCATCTCTTCCTTCACCTTGGATTCGCACTCCTCGGAGCCGCACCAGCCTGCCAGTGCAAAGCCTCGTTTTTCTTCCATGGAAGCCTTCATTTCTTCGAGTGTATCCACAGAATAGAAGTGATCCTCACGGAATTTCAGCGCGCGCTCGAACATTTCGTTATGCACCTGCTCTAGCATCGTCTGTACTTCTTCCACCAGATTCACTTGCTGGATGACCTTCTTCTCTCCGCTAATACGAGAGACCAGCACGCAGACGCCGTTCTCCATATCACGTGGCCCCAGTTCAAGACGGACTGGCACACCGCGCATTTCATATTCATTAAACTTCCATCCTGGAGTTACATCCGCCCGGTCATCCACGCGCACGCGAACACCTGCGTTTTTGAGTTCCTTGAACAGCTCGTCTGTCCGGCCGATGACAGCGTCACGGGTCTTAGGCGGTCCGATCGGAATCATAATAACTTGGGTAGGCGCAACTTTTGGCGGCAACGCGAGCCCTCTGTCATCACCGTGGACCATAATCATGGAACCAATCAGACGTGTGCTTGTTCCCCATGAGGTGGTATGTACATGCTCAAGCACATTCTCCCGGCTCAGATACTGGATTTCAAAAGCAACTGCAAATTTGGTACCCAGATAATGCGAAGTTCCCGCCTGCACAGCTCGTCCATCCTTCATCATGGCTTCAATGGAATACGTATCTACAGCACCGGCGAAACGCTCCGATGGGGTCTTTTGTCCGGTAATTACCGGAATCGCCAGATATCCTTCTACAAAATCACGATAGATCTCCAGCATCTGCATCGTTTCTTCACGTGCTTCTGCTTCATTCTCATGAGCAGTATGTCCTTCCTGCCAGAGAAATTCACTGGTGCGGATGAAAGGAAGTGTACGCTTCTCCCAACGGACTACGTTAGCCCATTGATTGATCAGTACCGGGAGATCACGGTAAGACTGAATCCACTTGGAATACATATGCCCGATCATGGTTTCCGACGTAGGCCGGATTGCCAGTCGCTCTTCCAATTTATCGCCGCCCGCTTCTGTTACCCAAGGCAGTTCAGGATTGAAACCTTCGATATGGTCCTTTTCCTTTTGGAAAAAACTCTCTGGGATGAACATCGGAAAATAAGCGTTACGATGTCCTGTTGCCTTGAAACGCCGGTTCATTTCTTCCTGGATATGTTCCCAGATTTCAAAGCCATCCGGTTTGAACACAATACAACCGCGGACTGGTGAGTAGTCCATCAAATCCGCCTTTTTAATAACATCAATGTACCAGCGTGAGAAATCCTCGCCCTGCGGCGTAATCTCTGTAACGAACTGCTTATCTTTGGCCATGTGGTGTAACTCCTCCTAAAATAGCCCCACAAAGTGTTGAATATTCATCAAAGCTGATTCAGGTGCTTTGCGGGGACCCCCAAAAATGTAGAACCCAAGCGAAAAACGTAATGAAAAAGATTAGGTGAAACAAAAGTAATCAACCGCTTATGAGACGCAGTATATCATTATACGTAACAGCAATCATCACCAGGAACAGCATCGCAAAGCCGACGAAATGGACCATACCCTCATGGCCAGGATCAACCGGTTTGCCGCGCAATGCTTCTACACCAAGGAAAACCAGCCGGCTTCCATCCAGCGCGGGAATCGGCAGCAGATTAAATATCCCCAAGTATAGGCTTAGAATAGCCGCCCAATAGGTTAAATACTGAATCCCCTGCTGAGCGATCTGGCCTGTCATTTTTGCCGTACCAACAGGTCCTGAAATATCATCCATGTTAAAATTATTAATTAATTGTTTAAAACCCATAAATATCGCCTTGGTCGTATCCACCATAGCTATACCTGATTTGGAGAACGTCTCCCCAAACCCGGCCTGTCGAGTAGGCAGCTCAGGAGTAATACCTACTTTGCCGCCTTCTTCTCCCTCCATACTGCGAGGAATCATAGCCACTTTATAGGTTTCATCACCACGCTGTAATGTCCACTGCATCTCTTTGCCTTTGGAAGCGGAGGTTAACGAGATCATCTTCTGATAATCCCCGCCGATTTTCTCTCCGTTTACGGATACGACGATATCGCCTTTCTGCAGTCCGGCTTCCTCAGCTGGCATGTTGGCACTGACATCACCGATTTTCACATACGTAGGATTCTCTATGGGGATTCCTGCCATTTGCAGATGCAGGGCAAACAGCACAAAGGCGAGAATAAAATTCATCACTGGTCCGGCAAAAATAGCAATTGCACGCTGACCAACGGTTTTACTGCCGAATTGGCGGTCCTTAGGTGCAATTTGCGTCTGCTGTGTTCCTTTAATCAGCATTGCTTGCGGATGAACATCATACACGGTTACTTCTCCATCTACATCCAGACGAATCTTCAATTCGTTCTCCAGATCCGTATATTGCGCTTCCCCGCGGATTACATTTCTGCGCGTGTCAAGGGAATCCAGGTATATGTTCTTAACCTTGTTATCTTGTCCCAGCCTAACAGCAATAGTTTGTCCTGGACCAATCTCAATAATTTCCGGATCTTCTCCAGCCATCCTAGCATACCCCCCAAAGGGCAGCAGACGAAGTGTGAACTGGGTTTCATTTCGTTTATAAGAAAACAGTTTCGGGCCGAAACCGATGGCAAATTCCCGCACAAGAATACCGGCGCGTTTGGCAAAATAATAATGTCCCCATTCATGCACTGTCACCAGTACAAAGAACATGAATACCGTTAAAAAAACGACTCTTACCATTTCCATGCGTAACTTTCCCCCTTTAGGTGTAAGACCGAAGTATGTCCTCTTAATTTATCATTATTCCAAGACCTTGCACAAGAGAATCAACAGCCCCAGCCTATTTTTCAGGGTAAAGCAAAAATCCACGGATACAACTGGATTCCAACAGATTACAGCTTACTTGCAAGTTCACGTGTTACACGGTCACAATACTCAATTTGTTCCAGATCCGGGAATGCAACCGTTTCATGATGCTGCAGTACTTCTTCAATAATCTCTTCAATCCGTAAGAAAGGAATCTCATGACGAAGGAAACGGGCAACTGCGATTTCGTTAGCGGCATTAAAGGCAGTAGTGTTCGTCCCTCCGGCCTTCCCGCATTCTATCGCAAGCTTCAGCGCTGGAAAACGCACATAATCCATTTCCCGGAAGGTTAGTTGGCCAACTTGAGCCAGAGACAATCGTTTGGCCGGTGAAGCCCAACGATCAGGATAGGTTAGAGCATACTGGATGGGTACGCGCATATCCGGGTTACCCAACTGAGCCATTATACTGCTGTCCCTGAACTCAACGTAAGAATGGATAATGCTTTCGGGATGAAGTATTACCTGAATTTGCTCATAAGGTAAACCGAACAGCCAATGAGCTTCAATTACTTCCAAGCCCTTATTTACCATTGTGGCCGAGTCAATCGTGATTTTGGACCCCATACTCCAGTTCGGATGCCGAAGAGCATCTTCAACCGTAACCTCCTTAAGCTGATCCCGGGAATAGTCCCGAAAAGAGCCGCCGGAGGCAGTAAGCGTAATATTGGCAATATCCTCACGGTTCTCACCATTAAGACACTGAAATATAGCAGAATGCTCACTGTCGATTGGCAGCAATTGAACGCCTTTTCTCGAGGCACGCTCAGTCACCAAATGTCCGGCTGTAACGAGTGTCTCCTTATTGGCTAAGCCAATATGTCTTCCGGCATCAATTGCCGCAAGTGTGGACTGTAACCCGACACTGCCCATTACCGCTGTTACCAAAGTATCCGCATCTCCGCCTGCAGCGATCTCAACCAGTCCTTCATTCCCGCTAAAAAGTTCCACGCCCTCAGGAAGGCTCGTTCTGATCTCCTCAGCCAGCTCTTTAGAGGACACAGAAACGCGGCGTGGCTTGAAACGCTGAATCTGCTCTAACAGTAGGGCAGTATTGCTTCCGGCGGCCAGGCCCTCCACTTCAAAGGCATCCGGGTGCATGGCGATAACATCCAGGGTCTGTGTCCCGATCGAACCCGTGGAGCCGAGAATACTTATTCTTTTCACAGTAGAACCTTCTCCCTGGCGTTATTAGTATGGCATAAGCATTACGATATGTACGAAAGGAAATACGATAATCCAGCTGTCGCAGCGGTCAAGAATGCCTCCATGACCAGGCAGCAGCGAGCCTGAATCCTTAATACCGTACACCCGTTTATAGGCAGATTGTACAAGATCACCCAGCTGACCCAGAACCGCGCATGAAATTCCGATAAGAAGCGCACGTCCTATAGTCAGGAGATCAGGAACAAATAAAGCAAAACCAATTGCAATCAGAATGGAGATCAATACCCCGCCAAGGGCTCCTTCCACGGTTTTGTTGGGACTTATAGCTGGCCACAGCTTGTTTTTGCCAAAGCTTCTGCCTACAAAATAAGCACCTGCATCACTGCCCCAGATACAGCACAGCAGCAGGAAAGTCCAGATCAAACCATGCCCGTCCCCCGCACCACGTGCAATAGACATATAGGAAAAACCCATTCCTATGTATACAATTCCGGTAAACAATATAGCTGCAATTTTAACATCCGACTTATTCTTGCTGATTACTGTAATCAAGAGAAAAACCAGCATTAATAGCCAAATCCCTTGCTCCCAAGAAAACCATTCAGAGATACCCATTAAATCCCAAGGAATCATAAAACACATTACAGACAGATAACCTACAATAGCGGTAGCACCAAAAGTCTGTGTGCCTGTCATTTTCACAAATTCATAAAAACCGATGAGCGCCATAGCCGTAAGCAGCAGCTGGTACGGCCAGCCTCCCCAAAAGCACAATCCTAAAAATACCGCGCCGGCTATAATTCCGGTAATCAATCGCTGCTTCAAAGGTTCCCATCTCCCATCAGGCTACTTCAGTCCACCATAACGGCGTGTGCGGCGCTGATACTCCGCCACAGCCTGCAACAAATGCGACTTATCAAATTCCGGCCAGTATGCTTCTGTAAACCAGAACTCACTGTAGGCAACCTGCCAGAGCATAAAGTTGCTGAGCCGCATCTCTCCGCTTGTACGGATAAGAAGGTCAGGGTCAGGCATTCCTGAACTCAATAGTCTGCTGTCGATCAGTTCGGATGTAATGTCTTCCGGTGATAATACTCCATCCTGAATATCCTGTCCTAATCCCCGCATGCAATCTTCAATTTCTTTGCGCGAACCATAATTCAAAGCAAAATTCAAAATAAGGCCTGTATTATGCTTAGTACGGTTGACTGCTTCCTCCATAGCCTTACGAGTATGAGATGGCAGAGCGTCAGTATCGCCCATCACGCGTACTTGCACATTTTTCTCAATAAGTTCGTCAAGCTCTAGAGCTAGAAACTCGACTGGCAAGCGCATTAAAAAGTCTACTTCTTCCTTCGGACGTTTCCAGTTTTCGGTAGAGAAAGCGTACATGGTCAAGAACTCCACGCCCAGATCATTCGCAGCAATTGTGGTACGTTTGACTGCCTTCATCCCGTTCTGGTGGCCAACGATCCGCGGTAATCCCCGGCGTTTAGCCCAGCGGCCATTTCCATCCATAATGACAGCCACATGACGGGGAATGTTATCCGGTGAAATCTCAACTGGCTCCTGCTGCCTGTCTTTACGGCTCAGCCACGCTTGAATCCGTTTGATCATTTCCGTTTCCTCCAAGCTCTTATCAGAAAGAGACAAACCCCACCATATACGGAGGGGCCTGAAGTCTCTTGAATTTCATTATACTTCCATAATCTCTTTTTCTTTGGCCAAGAGCACTTTATCAACTTCGGCTATGAACTTATCCGTTGATTTCTGTATATCTTCTTGGTGCCCATGGGACTCATCTTCCGAAATACCGTTTTTCTCCATCTTTTTGATGTCATCATTGGCATCCCGACGGATATTACGGATGGCTACCTTGGCCTCTTCACCAAATTTCTTGGTGAATTTCACAAGTTCACTGCGGCGTTCTTCAGTAAGCGGCGGAATAGAAAGGCGAATAATAGTACCATCATTGGCTGGAGTAATCCCAATATCCGATTTCATAATCGCACGTTCGATGTCCGACATCGAGGTTTTATCCCAAGGCTGGATCAGCAGCGTCCGTGAGTCTGGAGTGCTGATATTGGCCAACTGGTTGATCGGAGTAGGCGCACCGTAATATTCAACTTGAATACGGTCCAGCAGTGATGTTGAAGCACGTCCTGCCCGCAGTGTCGCCAAATCCCGTTTCAGAGATAAAATCGCTTTTTCCATACGCTCTTCGGCATTTTTCTTAACCGATTGTGGCATTAATCTACACTCCCTTTAACAATCGTTCCGATCTTCTCACCGAGAACGACACGTTTGATATTGCCTTGCTCCGTAATAGCAAACACAATGAGCGGTATATTATTATCCATGCACAGAGAGGAAGCGGTGGAATCCATAACTCCAAGATTTTTGTTGAGCATGTCCATATATGTGAGCTGCTCGTATTTCTCGGCTGTACTATCTTTGAATGGGTCAGCGGAATATACACCATCCACTTTATTCTTCGCCATTAAAATGACTTCCGCTTCAATTTCAGCTGCTCTCAGAGCTGCCGTTGTATCCGTGGAGAAGAACGGGTTACCTGTACCCGCTGCAAAAATAACCACACGGCCCTTCTCTAAATGCCGAATCGCACGGCGGCGAATATAGGGCTCAGCAATCTGCTGCATGGAAATTGAAGTCTGCACCCGTGTCGGCACATCAATTTGTTCCAACGCATCCTGTAGTGCAAGCGAGTTCATAACCGTGGCAAGCATCCCCATATAATCAGCTGTAGCCCGGTCAATCCCACTTGCGCTACCCGCGATTCCACGCCAGATATTGCCTCCACCGCACACAATGGCAACCTGAACCCCTAGCTCAACGACTTCTTTGACCTGTTCCGCGATGGAGATAATCGTCTCGGCATCAATGCCATATCCGTTTTGCCCTGCGAGTGATTCACCGCTAACCTTAAGGACTACTCTCTTAAATACCGGCTGTTCCAATTGTATACCCTCACTTTCTTACAAAAGGCGGAACACTACGTGTATGTGTTCCGCTCTTTTGATGCTTGCCTTTATTCAATTCTGTATACAGTTTACAATTATTGATTCACTTGAGCCATAACTTCTTCTACAAAGTTGTCGACTTTCTTTTCGAGGCCTTCACCCAGTTCGTAACGAACAAAACGGCGGATGGAAATGTTTTCACCGATAGTGCTGATTTTTTCGTTCAGCAGTTGGGAAATTGTCTTTTCATGATCTTTAACAAAGGTTTGCTCAAGCAAGCAGTATTCTTCATAGAACTTGCTGATACGTCCTTCAACCATTTTTTCTACAATTTTCTCAGGCTTGCCTTCGTTCAGGGCTTGAGCCTTCAAAATTTCTTTTTCTTTTTCAACAGCTTCAGCTGGCACTTCTTCACGACGAACATACAGCGGATTTGCTGCAGCGATCTGCATAGCGATATCGCGTGCGAATTCTTTGAAGGAATCCGTTTTACCTACGAAGTCAGTTTCACAGTTGATTTCAACAAGCACACCGATACGTCCGCCAGCGTGGATATAAGACTCAACAACGCCTTCTGTAGCAATACGTCCAGCTTTGTTAGCAGCGGCGGAAAGACCTTTTTCACGAAGCAAATCTGCTGCTTTCGAAATATCGTTGTTAGCTTCTTCCAGCGCTTTTTTGCAATCCAACATTCCCGCGCCTGTTCTTTCACGAAGTTCTTTTACTGCTTTTGCATCTACTGCCATTGTTAATTCCCTCCAGATAATTGTCGTTATGTTACACGTTTCATGTCTATTATCCTAAAAAAAGGGCAGTGAGAGGTTATCCACCTGCCAACCACCCTTTTCATTTAAGTTCTAGTTAAGTTCCGGCCACTACTTAAGCTGTAGTTGTATCTTCGCCCTGGTGAGCTTCAACAACTGCATCAGCCATTTTACCGGTAAGCAATTTCACGGCACGGATCGCGTCGTCATTGCCCGGGATCACGTAGTCGATCTCATCCGGATCACAGTTAGTATCAACGATAGCTACGATTGGAATACCCAGTTTACGAGCTTCCGCAACAGCGATGCGCTCTTTACGCGGGTCAATGATGAACAGCGCGCTAGGCAAACCTTTCATATTCTTGATACCGCCCAGGAATTTTTCAAGACGATCTTTCTCTTTGCGGAGAAGGATTACTTCTTTCTTAGGCAGAACTGCGAAGGTACCGTCTTCTTCCCAAAGTTCCAATTTCTTCAGACGGTCAATCCGCTTCTGAATGGTTTGGAAGTTAGTCAGGGTACCGCCCAGCCAACGTTGGTTAATGAAGAACATACCCGAACGTTCAGCTTCTTCTTTTACGGAATCTTGTGCTTGTTTCTTTGTTCCTACGAATAGGATAGTGCCGTTGTCGCCAGCGACGCTCTTTACAAAGTTGTAAGCTTCCTCTACCTTTTTAACCGTTTTTTGCAGGTCAATAATGTAAATTCCGTTTCTTTCAGTGAAGATATAACGATCCATCTTTGGATTCCAACGACGAGTCTGATGACCGAAGTGAACCCCAGCTTCGAGAAGCTGCTTCATGGAGATTACTGCCATCTTCACACACCTCCTAGTATTGGTTTTTTTGTGTGTCTCCTCCGCCGCGTGTCATCTTTCTACAAGACTTTCTTCAGAAGAAAGCACCCCTTGTCGAAATCAACCGGCGTGTGTTTTAACACCGTTTATTACTATACCATATTAAAATAACGTATGCAACGCATCAAATGAATTTCTTTTGCAAAGTGCTACTTTACGGTTATCAGTTTATCAATAATAGAATTAATACTCTCACCTTTTGTAAAGCTGTAGCCGCCATATTGAATTTTAGTATTAGCTTTACGGTTGTTCGCACTCTTCAAAAACTCAGCTTTATCATCAATGACACCTGCCTCTGCCAAAAGGTCAGCAGTCTCGGAGAGTGTGATTCCCGTAGGAATCTTAACAGATATGGTACCTGCAACCGCAGGAGCAGGTGTAGCAGGCGTATTCACCGTCGACGAAGTTACCTTTGGCTTAACTGCAGCTGAGGAGGATGGTTTGGCGGGAGCTGAAGGCTCCACAGGTTTGTTAGCATCTGTTGGCTTAGCCGCAGCCTTAGGTGAAGCTGCAGGAGAGGCTTTCGGTGAAGCAGATGGCTTGGGAGATCCGGCAACTGCTGTAGTATCATTTTCTTTGGCAGTCCCCTCTGTTCCCTGAGCAGAATCAGCTCCGTCTTCAACTGATGCTTTTGCGGCAGGATCGTTAACGGTTAAATTAAGTTTAGCCGCTTCCTTGACCAGCTCATCTTTGGTCATGGGTGCCGCTCCTCCGGAGAGCATTAACTGCAGCAGCAATGCACCCATAATTAGCCCAGCACCCAATCCCAACATGAACGAACGATTCTTGATCATACCGACTCCTCCTGTTTGGCAAGCTGCAAGATCAGCTGAACTTCACCACGCTGAAGACCTGCCGTCTTGGCAATAGAGTCAATAGATTTTCCTTCTTCATGCAGCTCAAACAGCCTGGGATAACGCTGTTTGATTGAACTGACCGGTTTCGGTTTGGGGACAGGCGCATCAATTACAGGCTCGGTATGTATATTCTGACCGGCAGCTGGTGAAACAGCCTGATTCCCTTTGCCAAAAGCCGCTGATAACTGTAGTAGGCTTTTCTCCTCAGCAGTCAGCCTGGCGTCAAGCAACATTGAGTTCTTTTGCAACTCAGCTACTTGCTCCTTCAATCCGGTAATCTCCTCTTGAAGAGCAAGCCGGTTGTTTTGCGACTGTTGTTTGATACTGCTGACCAGCTGCAGCATATCGTCATGATCACGCTCGATGTCTGCCATATACAATTCAAGCGCGGCCTCCGTTTCTTTCAGACTCTGTCTGTCTGCTGACTCGTCTTTAGCACGTACTGGCAGTCTCAGGGCATAAACGATAGCGACAGCGCCTACCAGCACGATGTATACCCATGGTTGCAAGTGCATATCTCCTTTAGAAGTTCAATTCAAGAATATTTATAGACTGAGGTCAATGCGATGCCCCTTATAAGGGTGTTCAGCATCATGACTGGTCTCCGGCTTCTGATGTTTGTGAGCGGGGGTATGACTGCCAGAGTGATGTTGTCCACTTCCGTCATCACGTAAAGCAGATTCAGCAGACTCATCCACTTCACTGCTCCGCTGTGCAAGTTGCTCCGATTGTTTCACATTCTGTCCTGCCAACTGCTGCTGATCCAGTGCAGGCCGATGCTGCAGCCCATTTTGAATCTTTCCTGCTTCGGTTGTCCGGGGCAAAGCAATTTGAAGTTCCACCGGTTTCAGACTCATAATACCCTCTCCTCACTGAAGTGGTTGCAGAACCGGTTTTCTAACGCATCGCCAATCAGAAACGTTCGTCCTCATTACTAAATATTAGGACTCATAGAGATATCCCCATCACTGTAGATGAAGGTAACCCGTTCTGTTGGGTCCTTGACGAAGCGGGTATACCTGCCAATCACAATCTTAGAACCTCCATAGATGGTTTTAATAACCTCTACTCTGGCTCGGCCTGTATCCTCAAGCATTTTTTCGATCTCGAGCACGCGCTCTTTGATCTTCTTCTCTTCTCGCATATGAGATTGCTTGGTTGCGTTCAGTTTCACGCGAAGTGCTACCTTGTCTGGAGAGAGTTGGCCGTTGTTCGCAAGCTGATTAAGCAGATACAAAGCTTTATTGGTCTTATCTTCATTCTCAAGCAGATGGCGCAGCTCTTGACGCAGTTCGTTGATCTCATTTCTCAGTTCGGGTACTACTCCTACCTCTATAGCCGTTGCTGTCGACATTGTGTTACCGATGGTCCGTGCCACTACACGTTCACCAGCCTGTACTACGCCACCAACAATCAAGCCTTTCGTTCCATTGCATAATACATCTTTGCCAGCTCTGATATTGGAATGCATTACGCTCTGTGACACGATTACATCCTCACCTGCCACTACATTCCCATCCTGGATGAAAGAAACCTTCACATTTTTCCCTGCGCTCACAAGACCCTTGTTATAGCCTATGATACCTCCGGTAATTTCGATTGAACCGCCCGAGATCAACTCTGCGCCTTCAACTCCACCAACTACACGGATATCTCCCGCAGATTTAACGGTGAAGCCAGTCAGTACGTTGCCCCGAATCACAACCGTTCCCACAAAATCAATATTGCCCGTGCTGTAATCAACATCACCCTTGACTTCATATACCGGAAAAACATTGATCTTCCCTTTGTCTGTCAAAGTCACTAGTCCATCAATAGCCGCATACATAGCCGTCTCATCCTGATCGACAAGCACATTCTTACCGACTTTGAAATGAGCTTCTTTGCCCGGTTTGAACGGCAGTTCTTCACCGGTAACCATCATGCCGGTTTTTCCTGGCTGAGGTGGAATGACTTTGGCGATAATCTGGCCTTTCAGAACGTTATGAAGCCTTACCAGGTCCTTGTAATCTACTTTCCCATCCGCCATTTCCAGTGGTTTGCGGTCCTCTTCCATATCGACAGTGAGTACTACCCGGCCGTCTGTTCCATTCACAGAAGGTTGTCCTATCGCTATAGGCACCCTGCTGAAAAAGTATTCCTCTGGATTGCTGCTGATACGTTGAACGATGTCCCGCTGAATCCCGTAGCGAATGTTGTGACTGTGCAGGAAGCTTTCCAGATCTTCAATCGTACACGAGAAATTTTCATCCTTCTTTGAAAACTGAAGGTAAGCAATCCCCTTATCCTCCGAAAAGGTAATATTAATATACTGGCTCAAAGCATAATGACCGATCAATTTCTGCTCCCCCTTGTCACCGTCGCCCGGTTAGTCGTTTTGCATGAGAAGATCACGGTTTTTTTCAAGTGTTCCTCTCAGCCGCAAAATAGCTTTCGAATGAAGCTGCGAAATCCGTGAAGGCGACAGTGACATCACCTCGGCGATCTCGCTCAAAGATAAATCTTCATAATATAAAAGGGACACGACTGTCCGTTCTTTCACTGTTAGTTTCTCGATGCCTTTGGTCAGGGTATCACGTAAATAAAATTCATTTACTTTTCGATCTGGATTCTTAGCCTTATCATCCACCAATATTGACATACGGGTCTCTGATTCTTCTTCACGGATTGGATCTTCAAGTGAGCAAAGTGACATGACTGCCACGTCCTGCAGCATATTTTGAAATTCCGGCTCCGTAATGTTCAGATATTGGCTCATTTCCTCGTCACTCACAGATCTCAAGTATTTCTGTTCAAGCTGCTGGTAGGCGTCCTCGATTTTCTTTGCTTTTTCCCTGACTGATCTGGGAACCCAATCACTTTGGCGCAAAGAGTCAAGAATCGCTCCACGCACTCGCCAGGAGGCATAGGTCTGAAACTGCAGCCCTCGTTTGTAGTCGAATTTCTCTATAGCATCAATCAAGCCCATCACACCATTGCTGGCTAAATCATCTTTGGAGACATTCTTGGGTAACCCAACTGCCAAACGGCTGGACACATAATCAACAATATGGAGGTAACTCTCAATCAGTTTCTTCTTGGCATCAGGGTTTCCGTGTTCTTTCCACTGTTCCCAGAGCCCATCAGTTTCTGATTGAGAAGCTTTATGCTCGTTCAACGGCTTTCACCCTTCCCAAAGTTTAGTCAGCGGGCATAAGCAGAACCCGCTTATTCTTCTTTCAGGTGACGAACGGCCTTGGCCAATTCTTCAGGATCTTTCATTGAAACCAGTTTGGGAGGTTGAAGCGGTGTAAAACTCTCCACATCCCCACTCCCCTGTTGTTCCGGTTTCTGTTTTAGCATATTGATTAATTCTTCATCTTCGTTCGGAGTGCTGATATCGAAATTACTACCGAGGTTCTCACTCCCATCCATGGAAGCTGTCTCGCCGTTCTCCGGAGAAACGGATTGCTTAACAATAGAACCCAATACCCATCTTAAGAGAAAAGCAAGCAGAAACCAGACAATAAATCCAAAAACCCCTCGAATCAAGCTGGTTCCCAGTAAGTTATGCCCATAGTTAATTAGAAAGGTAAAGCCAAAGCCAAGCAATCCAAACAACAGACTTAATAGAATTTTACCATTCATCGCTATATTTCCTTAGTGCCTTTTTGAACACTGCGAATATATAATATCCCGGTGCTACAGGCAATTTCTATCGTTCGGCCAAAATTTCCACCTGTGTCTTCCGCAATCAGTGGAATATTCAAGGCTTGAAGAGCAATCTTGCAGGATTCCACATTACGAGGCCCGATCCTCATGGTGTCACTCCCTCCGGCAAAAGCAAACATCTGAGAGCCGCCAGCCATTTTGGCTACAAGACGGCTCCGGACGGCGCCAAGCGCAAGCAAGCGGGATAATAGCTCCGGCAAAGCGGTATCCGCAAATTTGGCGATATTCATTTGTCCTTCCCGGGCGATCTCAGATGAAGGCAGCATAACGTGTGCCATCCCTGCAAGCTTTTTCCCAGGATCGAACAATGTTACTCCTACGCAGGAGCCAAGTCCGGTTGTACGGACAAGGCTTTCTTGACTGCCTACGTTAAGATCCGCCATGCCTACTTTGATGATGCTTTGTTCTTCAATCATTCTCGAATGGTACTCCTAATGATTTGAAGATTTTCGGGAAAGATTCCGGATCGGGAATAAGGAAAAATTGCCCTTCAATTTCATTCTGCCCTTCAAGAAAAGTCGTATCAATCAGCAAAGCGTCATCCCCCATTTGCCCAAATTGCAGCAGACCATAGCTCAATATCGCGCCAGCCATGTCCATAGCAAGTGCAGGTACGGTCGGGTACATAGACAACGAAGTGAAATCTGCTAGAGAAGATAAATAGGAACCCGCGAGAATATTGCCGATTTCGTTCAGCGCGGATAGTTCCATCTCTCCCAATTCTTCACCCTCCAAGAGCTCAATGCCGGCTATACGGCTAAGCAGGTTAATAGCTGCCTCTGGTGTGAGTATGAAGAACAAATTACCCGGTGCTTCACCTTCTACTCTTAGGAACACGGCATATACCAGTTCTTCAGCACCACCGACTTTGTCAGTAATTTCATCAAAATTCAGAAGTTGCACCTTTGGGACAGCCATATCAATCGGTTTGCCCAGAAGCTGCGACAACGCGGTGGCTGCATTGCCAGCTCCAATATTTCCGACTTCCTTTAGCACATCCATTTTAAAATCCTTAAAGTTTTTGAATAGCTCCACAGGTTAGCCCTCTAGACTTTCCAACTGCACGATTTCGTTCTTGTTCAGCACTTCGGATAAGTTAAGCATAATCAGCAAACGGTCTTCTCCGATTTTGGCCACCCCGTCCAGATATTTAGCTTTGATGCCCCCAACAACGTCTGGAGGTGTATCAATGGAATCCCGGTTCAGGTCAATGACATCATTAGCAGAATCAACAATAAAGCCAACTTCCATTTCATTAACGTTTACAATGATCACGCGGGTCTGATCCGTATGTTCCGCCTCTGCAATGCCAAAACGGCCGCGGAGATCAATTACTGGAATAACTACACCACGTAAGTTGATGACCCCTTTGATGAAGGAAAACGTCTTGGGTACACGGGTGATCGGCATCATACGCTCGATCGTTTGCACCTTTTCCACTTCAATGCCATATTCTTCATTTCCGAGTTTAAACACGATCACCTTGATGTCTTCAGCCATGGAATGAACCTCCCTGTTCTATCCTAAATTATTTAATAAAAGCATTCGGATCGATAATGAGTGCGACTTGTCCGTCACCGAGAATAGTAGCACCTGAAATGCCTTGAACCTCCGGCAAATACTTGCCCAGATTCTTGATCACAATTTCGTTTTGCCCAATAAAATCTTGAACCGCGAGGGCAACTAGTCGTTCTCCCTTGCGAATCACCACGATTTCAGTCTCCTCTTCCGTGCTTTCATCATAATCCGGTATAGAGAAGATCTTGCTGAGCGAAACCAGCGGAATATGGCTATTGCGGAATTCCAGCATTTTGTTACCATGAATTGTCCGGATCTGGGACTGCTTCACAATGCCAGTTTCTACAATGGATGAGAGCGGAATTGCATATTTCTCTGAACCCAAACGCACAAGCATAGCTGCGATAATGGATAAGGTCAGTGGAAGCTGAACAGAGAAGTTAGTACCTTTACCTTGCGTGGAGTAAATTACCACATTCCCGCCCAATGAGGTGATTTTTGATTTGACCACATCCAGTCCCACACCGCGGCCTGACACATCGGAGATAACCTCTGCGGTACTGAATCCCGGAGCGAACAAGAGCTGTATTGCCTCATCATCGGAATAATTTGATGCTTGTTCTTGGGTAAGAATGCCTTTTTTTATCGCTGACTGCAAAATCTTTTGCGGATTGATTCCAGCGCCGTCATCTTCGATTTCGATAAATACATGGTTGCCGCTGTGAAATGCCCGTAGGTTAACTGTTCCTGTATCGGACTTACCGGCAGCAAGACGTTCCTGTATTCCTTCAACACCGTGGTCAACAGCATTTCGCAGCAAGTGTACCAGAGGATCACCAATCTCATCAATAACTGTGCGGTCCAATTCCGTCTCGGCCCCGGTAACCACCAAATCGATTTTTTTATCCAATGATTTGGCCAGATCCCGAACCATGCGCGGAAAACGGTTAAATACGGTATCAACAGGAACCATGCGCAACTTCATAACAATGTTTTGAAGATCACCACTGACTCTGCCCATGTGTTCGACCGTTTCTGTCAGGTCTCCGTTCTGGACTTCTGAAGCAAGCTGTTCTAGCCGAACACGGTCAATCAAAAGTTCGCTGAACAGATTCATCAATACATCAAGGCGTTCAATGTCTACACGGATAGTCCTTGAAGGCGCTCCTCCAGTTCTCGCTGGAGCGGCTTTACTTTCTTCTTTGGCATGTGCAGCAGCTGCCGGAGATGCATTTCCATTGCCCCCGGCAGGTTCTGATGCTTTGACAGGTGCAGGTGCTTCTGAAGTAGCTGCCACCGTTTCCTGACCCATTTGACGCAGTGATTCTTGATCAAGTGCAACCGCAGTGACCTTGTCGATCTCAGAAAGATTCAGGATCATCGCCTGAATTTCACTTGCTTCCTTCTGGGTTATGTAATAGAGCGAAAAACTATGTTCGAATTTCTCCTGCTCTATATCCTGAACCGAAGGGAAGGATTTGACCACCTCGCCCGAACGCTCGAGAAGATCAAAGACCATATATGCCCGTACTGCTTTGAGCTGGCAGTCCTTACGGATTGCGACATCAACGTACAGCACCTTGTGGCCTTCCTGGAGCGACTGCTCCAGGACCGAGTATTGAAACTCATCAAGGAATACGGGGGCGTCTGCAGCCTTTGGAGCCGCTGCCGCTGTAGTTTCAGACGCAGCACCTGCAGCAGTCGGAATCTCACCGCGGACAATTGCCTGCAGTGAAGCAACAATAGCCGATACATCGGCTTTGCCTGCTCCACCACCCGTAATATCCTCAACCATGGATTCAAGGGCGTCCAGACTCTTGAACAGCGTGTCAAAAATGAAATCCTGCATCCGCAGCTTGTTATTGCGCACTAAATCCAGAACATTTTCCATTTGGTGTGTAAGTGAAGCCAAATCTTCAAAGCCCATTGTAGCTGCCATACCCTTTAAAGTATGTGCTGAGCGGAAAATGACCTGCACAATGCTCAGGTCTTCAGGATTTGCTTCAAGCCCCATCATACTTTCGTTCAATGACTGCAGATGATCATTTGACTCATCAATAAACATGGATAAATACTGGTTCATGTCCACTAACGAGCACCTCCCCTTCAAGTTCACTTTTCCGTTATCTAACGGCTTGTACCAGCCTTGGAGCAATTTCTTGCAACGGCAGGATATGTCTAACACAATGCAACTCCACAGCGGAACGCGGCATACCGTAAACCACACAGGTTTCTTCGCTCTCAGCAAAGGTGGAAGTTACACCCGAATCATAAAGAGATTTCATCATTTTGGCACCATCGCTACCCATCCCTGTCATAATCACTGCATGCCGCTCCAGTGAGGTATAAGGGAGTATGGATTCGAAGAGTGTATCCACTGAAGGACGATGGCCATTACGGGCTTCCCCCAGAGTCAGATCAATCGAATACTGACCTCCTGCTGCCGGAACAACCCTCATATGATAACCGCCCGGAGCAATATATGCCGCCCCCTTACGAAGAATCATACCCTGTTCTGCCTCTGATACTTCAAGAGGGCTGAACGTATTGAGCCTCTGTGCCAGCGACTTGGTGAAATTGGGCGGCATATGCTGCACAATAACAATCGGTGCTGGGAAATCAGCAGGAATATTTTCGAGGAACTCTTTTAAGGCTCTTGGTCCTCCTGTGGAACAACCAACGGCAACCAGCTTACTCAAACCTGTAGACGAGGACTTGCGGTCCCCGGCAACGGAAGGAGGGTCATTCCTGGCACCGGTTGAAGTTTGAGGTAACGTTTTTGAATCCGGTATTAACGGTTTGGCTTCCTCCTTGGAACGGTTTCTAAATGGTTCAGTTGCCGGTTTAGGAAGTGCAGCCGATTTGGCCCCGGATTGCGGAGAACCACTCTCTGGAGCTGTTCTTCCGGGTGAACTTTTGCTTTTGCTCTTATCTGGTGCAAGGTTCATTTCCGGCTTTACTTTGGGTTTCTCCACTAATTTACTTGCAGGATCCGGGAGCTTCTTGATCGGCTCCATTATCCGTTTGGCAGGACTCTGCGTCGACTCAGGTACGGAAGGCACATCTGTAGCTGGTAACTCGGGCGCCTTATATGAAGAAGCTCTGGCCTCACGTTGCTTACGGGCAAGCATAGCCTCATTCATTTGCTCCCTGAGCGCTACTCCCACAGAGATAATGTCCTGAGAGTTGGAAATGGACGGTTTGCGTATAAAATCAAATGCCCCCCATTCCAAAGCCAGAATGGTTTCCTTCATCCCCTCTTCATTGATGCCAGAGAGCATAATTACCGGCAACGGACGCTGTGCCATAATTATTTTCAGCGCCTCCAGGCCGTTCATCTCCGGCATTTCAACATCCATGGTTACAAGATCCGGAGAAAGCTCATTTACTTTGTCAATGGCTTCACGGCCGTTAGCAGCCGTAGCCGCTACCTGAAAGTTAGCGTCATTTTCAATCAGATCAGAAATAATTTTGCGCATAAACGCAGAATCATCAACAACCAAAACTCGATATGGCTTCATACCCATTTCCACCTCTGTTCCTCAAATTCAGAACAATTAATGTTTTCGCTTCAACCACCTGCTGATAAATCCCTTGATGCCTTGTACTTTAGTGGTGTCTGCCGAATCTGCGGCCAAATAGCTTAGCGCAAGCCGGTGTACATCTTTGGCTGCCGCACTGTTCGGAAAAGCCACTGAGAATGGAATTTGCTTCTTCACTGCCTGTACCACATGGGTATCACTGCTGATAAATCCAAGAAAAGTAATCTCTAGCTGCAAAAAGCGACTGGCTGCCATGCGAATTTTATCGCTGGTTCCGGTTGCCTCTTTCTCATCCCCTGCCTGATTGACTATCAGCTTAAATGAAACATCAGGATAAGAGTTATTCACTACCTTAATCAGTGCATAAGCATCAGTTATTGCAGTAGGCTCAGGTGTAGTCACCACTAGACAGTCATCTGCTGAGGTGATGAATTTCATCGTCTCTTTAGACAGTCCGGCTCCAGTATCAAACAGGATAAAATCCATCGAGTCTGCAATCCCGGCAATCTGATCTGTAAAATAGCTAAGATCGCCTTCGGAGAGCGAAAAAAGCTCATCCATTCCCGAACCACCTGCGATAAAAGGAAGCCCGCTGGGGCCTTTCTGAATGATCTGGCTGATGTCCGCTTCTCTTTTCAGTAAATGATAGAGATTATATCTGGCTGACACCCCCATAAGCACATCAATGTTGGCCATACCAATATCGGCATCGAACAATAGCACTCTCTTGCCCATCGCTTTAAGTGCAAGCGCGAAGTTTAAGGTGAAATTCGATTTCCCGACACCACCCTTTCCACTACAGACGGTGATAATCCGGGCTGATGTTCCTCTACCGGATGAACGTTTGGGCTCCTGGCTGGACACAAGCTGTCTCAGGGATTGCGCCTGATCCATCATACGCCTCCTGTTCCCAAAATCATCCCGCTGATCTGCTCTTTGGTAGCCAACAGCAGATCATCAGGAACATTCTGACCGTTGGTAATATATGAAAGCTTAAGCGGAAAATCATTCAAAACATTGAAAAGCGGGCCGAAGGTCCCAGTCTCATCAAGCTTGGTAAAGATGACTTTATCCAGCTGATAGCGGCCGAAATGCTCGGCAATTTTCTTCATATCACGGCTTTTGGATGTAAGACTGAGCACCAGGAAAGTTTCACTTTTAAGCTCCCTGGCCAACAGGCTCTGAAGTTCTGCAACCAGCATCTCGTTACGGTAATTCCGGCCTGCAGTATCCATTAATACCAGATCGCAGCCTTCTAAACGGAACAATGCTCTCTGGAGATCACCCGGTGACTGGACAACTTCAAGAGGCATATTCAATATCGCCGCATAAGTACGAAGCTGTTCAACTGCCGAAATACGATACGTATCGGAGGTTATTAACCCTACCTTACGCCCTTGCTTGAAAAGCTGCTCTGCAGCTAACTTGGCGATCGTAGTTGTCTTTCCCACACCCGTAGGTCCGGCAATATAGACAATCCGTGTATCAGGTGCAATTCCATTTGCAATGCGTCCGGACAAAAATCCTTCGACTTGAGTTTCAAGCATTTCAGCAAACTGTTGCGGAAGCCAAGTACGGCCTTCTTCACTCCATTGCTCAAAAATATTACTGATCCACTCATCTACCAGAACGACATCTGTCTCCTGTTCAATCAGATGATCCCTCAGTTGTTCCAACTGTTCTGGAAGCTCAACAGCGCCTGAAGAATACCGGGCAATCCGCTCCATCCACTGTTTCATATCGCGGATTTCCTTGAGCACATCACCCTCCAAGCCAGTTGATGCTGCTGGAACATTATTCTTACCCCTTGCCTCATCTATAGATGACATGCCGGGATAATTGTTATTAGGCAAAGCAGATTGAGGTTCAATGAAGATTTCATCCACTTCTTCATCAATGGCAGGCAATACTGCTACAGCCCCTCTATTCTCTGATGCATCAGACAAGGCAGCGGCGATCTCGGCAAATGCCCGTTTCGCCGCTGCCTCGTTCGCCGAGGAGGATGCCAAAGCCACAGATTCATTTGCACCACCTGCTGCTACTGCAGAAGAAGCTGCAGCGGCTTTCTGATATGCTTGGGGAACTGCGCTACGCGGAATGCTCTGGGGAGTTGCCGTTTTTTTCACAGAACCACCCGGCTTTTGGGTATCCTCAACAGCCGCGACAACCTCGATTTTTTTCTTTTTGAACATTCCCATGAAACCGCCAACTTTGACCTCTTTGGTGCTAAGGATGACGGCGTCACTTCCCAGCTCGGTGCGGATGGAATGCATGGCGTCAGGCATCGTATCGACCACATAACGCTTCACTCTCATAAATTCACCACCCCAACGCTTTGAATTTCAATATTAGGCTCCAGTTCACTGTAAGATAACACTGGAATGTCCTGCATTGTCCGTTCAATCACTTGACGCAAATACATCCGAATCGTTGGCGAAGTGAGCACGATAGGCTGTTGCCCGGACTGAAGAAGACGGTTAATTTGTTCTGTGAGGCGCTGGTACACTGTTTGTGTCGAGACTGGATCCAGCGCAAGATAGCTACCCTGTTCCGTCTGCTGCACACTTTCCGAAATTTTCTTTTCCAGATTGGGTCCGACTGTGATGACCCGCAACGTCTCCCCAGCCTGCGAGAATTGTTGGGTAATTTGTCTGGACAGCGATTGACGGACATACTCTGTCAGAATATCAGGATCTTTGGTATAGGTGCCATAATCTGCTAATGTTTCGAAAATAGTAACCAAATCGCGGATGGATATTTTCTCACGCAGTAGCTTGCCTAGCACCTTTTGTACATCCCCAATAGCCAAAACAGAAGGAATCAACTCATCCACAAGTACTGGATAATTCTCGCGGAGATTGTCGACCAGTTGTTTGGTCTCCTGTCGTCCAAGCAGTTCGTGCCCATAACGTTTGATAAGCTCAGTCAAATGAGTAGCCACTACAGAAGGGGGATCAACTACCGTATATCCCGATAATTCAGCTCTTTCCTTGACAGACTCGTCAATCCACAAAGCTGGTAAACCAAATGACGGTTCCACTGTCTCGATGCCATGAATCGACTCATCATCATACCCAGGACTCATAGCCAGATAGTGATTAAGTAATAATTCACCACCGCCAACGTTATTTCCTTTAATTTTTATAACATATTCATTCGGTTTTAGTTGAATATTGTCGCGAATGCGAATTACAGGAACAACCAGACCCATCTCTAAGGCACATTGCCGTCTGATCATGATAATCCGGTCAAGCAAATCGCCGCCTTGTCCTGTATCTGCCAGAGGAATGAGTCCGTATCCAAACTCAAATTCAATCGGATCTACAGTCAGTAAGTTGATTACACTTTCCGGACTGCGTACTTCCTCTATCTGTTTTTCTTCAACCAGCTGTTCTTCTGCAATTTGCTTGCGGTTGGCTTTTTGGCTCATACTATAGGCCGCATACCCCATTAAACCAGCCAGCGGCAGTGTAGACATCACGGTAATAGGTGTGAAGAATCCCAGAAAAGCAATGGTTACAGCAACAATGTACAAAAGCTTAGGGTAGGACAGGAGCTGACCCGTCAAATCCTCCGCCAGATTGCCTTCAGAGGCCGCGCGGGTAACAATCAGACCGGATGCAGTAGAGATAAGCAGTGCGGGAATCTGGCTGACCAGACCATCCCCGATCGTAAGTACAGAGTATGTCGACAGTGCATCCTTAAAGGGAAGCCCGTGAATAGATACTCCGATAATAAACCCGCCGATCAGGTTGATCAGCAGGATAATTATACTGGCGATAGCATCACCCTTAACGAATTTGCTCGCACCATCCATTGCCCCGAAGAAGTCCGCTTCACGTTCAACATTACGTCTGCGTTCCCGGGCTTGCTGTTCATTAATCATCCCTGCATTCAAATCAGCATCGATACTCATCTGTTTACCGGGCATTGCATCGAGTGTAAAGCGGGCGCCTACCTCAGCAACCCGTTCTGAACCCTTAGTAATAACTATGAACTGAACTACTACCAGAATAAGGAAGACAACAAAGCCTATTGCAATTTGTCCCCGGGCAATCCAACTTCCGAACGTGGCTACTACCTCACCTGCATGACCACTGGAAAGAATCAGTTTGGTCGTAGAAATGTTCAGCGCAAGCCGGAATAGTGTTGTGATCAACAGCAGCGAGGGGAAAATCGAGAACTGCAGCGGATCCTTTGTGTTCATTGCTACTAAGATGATGGTTAAGGCAATTGATATATTGATAATTAGCAGAACATCCAGAAGCCAAGCCGGGATGGGCAGAATCATCATAAGCACAATACCGATAACACCCAGTAGAACTGTTAGATCTCTAGCTTTCAATGTCCGTGAACCTCCCCCGACTTATCTCCTTTTACCTTTAAGCTTGTATACATAAGCGAGTACTTCCGCAACCGCCTGGAACAGGTCTGCAGGAACTACATCACCAATCTCCGCTCTTTGAAACAACGCCCGCGCGAGCGGTTTGTTCTCCATAGTCATAACACCATGCTCTTTGGCCAATTCACGTATTCGAAGCGCTACATAATCCTGGCCTTTAGCAATAATCTGTGGAGCTTCCATTTTAGAACCGTCGTATTTCAAAGCGACTGCAAAGTGCGTAGGATTGGTAATAATAACATCCGCTTTGGGTACTTCTTGCATCATGCGCTGCATAGCCATTCTTCGCTGGCGCTCCCTGATCTTGCCTTTGATGATGGGATCGCCTTCCATTTTTTTGTATTCATCCTTGATATCCTGCTTGGACATCTTAAGACTTTTTTCGTGCTCATATTTCTGGTAGATATAATCAAGAGCCGCCATGATTAACAGAGCCGCTCCAATTTTGATGCCAAGGCTCATTACGAGTTTGGCAGCGAAATGATAAACTCCTTCGGCATTGACATGAGACAATGCGGCGAAGCTCTCCTTTTGTCCCCAAAGTGTGCTGTAGACCAGATAAGCAATCAGCATAAGTTTGAAAATTGATTTCAAAAACTCCACAAAGGAACGCATGGAGAAAATATTCTTGAAACCTTTTATCGGATTGATTTTGCTGAATTTGGGTGTAATCCCTTCCCCCGTTGCCATAAAACCAACCTGCGCCAAATTTGCCACCAGGGCCAGCACAAAGGTAATACCCAACAAAGGAGCTAATAAAATCAAGATCTGAATGCCATAGTGATTGAACATCTCTGATACATTTTCCGGAGTCACTTCCATCATCATCCGGTTCTGAAAAACATCTGTGTACAGTGTGATGAACCGTTCTTTCATGAAGCCGCCAAACAAAGACAGAGTTAGCAATGCAGATAAAAGCACAACAGCACCAGACAGTTCCGCACTTTTGGCTACCTGACCCTTTTTACGGGCGTCCTGCCGTTTTTTCGGGGTAGCTTTTTCCGTCTTGTCTCCCCCAAAATGCTGAAGATTAAGCCTATAACGTCTCGTCTTCGGCATAACTCTCCCCCTTACAGCCACCTAAGGACTCTTCCCTATCAGGCCCAGCAGATTGTGCATGGACTCAAACATAATGTCGAAGAGATTCTGGAACAGCATAGCCAGACCCGGCATCAGAATAAGAAGCAGCGCAAGGCCAACAATAATTTTGAGTGGCACCCCGATGACGAATACATTATATTGTGGTGCGGTTCTAGCCAGAAATGCCAGCCCCACATCCGTAAGAAATAATGCCGTTACTAATGGTGCTGACATTTGAAAAGCCAAAATAAAGGATTGTGCAAATGTACGGACAAAAAATTCCGAAAGACTACCATCTATCATTTTTATGAACAGATCATTATCTATCGGTACCCATTTGTAACTATATACGATCGCATCCAACAAGTAGTGATGACCATTCATACTGAGGAACATCAGCAGGGCAATCATATACTTGAAGTTACCGATAATCGGTGCGGACGCTCCAGTCATAGGATCAATAACATTCGCAATCCCGAATCCAATCTGAATATCAATGAATGAACCGGCGGTTTGAATCGCCATAAACATCAAATACCCAATAAAACCCAGCAATAATCCGATTAAAACTTCCCGGGCAATTAACAAGATATAAGTGAGATCCTGCGGTACGGTAATTCCTGTTCCTCCTGAGCTGAAGACAACCAAAGCTACAAAAAAGGAAATCCCAATTTTGAAGGTGGCTGGCACACTTTGCGAAGAAAATACCGGTACTACAACAAAAAAAGCGGAAATTCGACAAAAAATCAACAGAAAGACGGGAAAACTCTGTAGCAAGATCTCCATACTCATCTAATTAACCGATGTACATATTGAGATTGCCCAAAATTTGACTGGTGAAATCCACCAGTTTCGTGATAATCCACGGTCCAAACAAGAGCAGAGCAAGCAGCACAGCAACAATTTTGGGAACAAACGCCAAGGTCTGCTCCTGAATTTGCGTTGTTGCTTGAAAAATACTGACAATCAGTCCTACCACCAGACCAAGAATCAGCATGGGAGCACTGGTTTCGAGCACCAAATATACGGCTTGGCCGGCTAGACCGATAATAAAGTCCGCATTCATCCCTTATGCCTCCTCTTGCATCTCAGGTGTTAAAACTTAACAGTAGTGATTTAACGACTAAGTACCACCCGTCTACCAGTACAAAGAGCATTATTTTGAATGGTAATGAAATCATTACCGGAGGCAGCATCATCATCCCCATAGCCATCAGGGTGCTGGCTACCACAATATCTATAATTAAAAAAGGTATGAAAATCATAAATCCCATGGTAAAAGCTTTTTTCATCTCTCCGATGGCAAAGGCAGGTACGATCACCGTCAATGGGATGTCGCTGTATGTCGCAGGCTTAACCGAAGCTTTATTGCCGGTATAATTCATGAATAACAACAAATCTTTGGTGTTGGTCTGCTTGAACATGAACTCCTTCATTGGATCTGCTGCTTTGTTAAGCGCCTCGGACTGGGTAATTGTTCCCTTCATGTACGGCTGCAGTGCCGTCTCATTTACCGTTGCAAGTGTCGGTGACATGATAAATAGCGTTAAGAACAACGCCAATCCCACAAGCACCTGGTTGGGAGGCATCTGCTGTGTACCGAGTGATGTTCTGACAAAGCCCAGAACAATGACAATCCGAGTAAAGCTGGTCATCAGGATAAGAAAAGCAGGAGCAACACTCAGAACCGTAGTGAGCAGCAAAATCGATATAGAACTCGTACCACCGGTTGACCCCTGATTATCACCGACCTGAATACTAATATTAGGTATAGGATCGGCATGAATAGTGTGCAGGAACATAACGCTGAATACAGCGAGCAGCAAAAATGAAAACATTAGCTTTTTTTTCATAAATCCCTCGACTCATCCTTGAGCACATCATCACGAAGCAGCTCTTCCATTTTCCCCTTACGTTCAGGTGCCAGCGCAAGTTTGGATTGCAGTGTCTCGTAAAAAGAGGATGTTTCACTAAGTTCAATTTCCTGTGAGGGTACTTCTCCACGGAACTTGGCTCTTATCTTGGCCACGATTGGCGCAAGAAAGTTATTCTGTCCTGAAGTTTGATCCTCAAATGCCGAAATGATCAAAGCTACCTCAGCCGGGTCGGTGATTTTATCCATCATGGATATATTCTCACCGACTCCGATCAGATAGAGGCTGCCTCCAAGCTCAATAATTTGTATGGACTTGTTAGGTCCAAGACCCAAAGCGCCTAATGTACGGATGGAACGCCCACTCATCAGAGTCTGATTGCGGCGTCCCAGAAAACGGATAAGCAGCACTATGAGCACAACAATTACCGCAAGGACAAAAATAACATTTAAAAGATTCAGCAGATTGTTACCTGTTCCCAGATGCGGCTCTACAGTGACTGGCATGATTTCTTATTACACACCCAGTGTTTTGTTAATCGCTTCAATAACACGGTCTGCCTGGAAAGGCTTTACAATAAAGTCCTTGGCACCCGCTTGAATTGCATCAATAACCATAGCCTGCTGACCCATGGCAGAACACATGATGACTTTGGCATTGGCATCTACTTTTTTGATTTCTTTAAGGGCGGCAATTCCGTCCATTTCAGGCATGGTGATATCCATCGTGATCAAATCGGGACGCAGTTCCTTGAATTTTTCAATAGCCTGCGACCCGTCCTGGGCTTCGCCCACAACCTCAAATCCGTTTTTCGACAAAATGTCACGGATCATCATTCTCATAAATGCTGCATCGTCCACGATTAGAATTCGGTTAGCCATTTTTACAAAATCCTCCCTAAGTATGCTTTATTGTAATTTTTGAATTCGGTCCCACTGGCTGACGATATCCGTAACGCGAACTCCGAAGTTTTCGTCGATAACTACGACTTCCCCTTTGGCAATAAGCTTGTTGTTAACCAGGATGTCTACAGGTTCACCGGCAAGTTTGTCCAACTCAATGATTGAGCCTTGCGACATTTCCAGAATATCTTTGATCTGCTTCTGGGTCCTTCCTAATTCTACGGTTACTCTCAGTGGTATGTCCATCAATAAATTTAAATTATTTTCATCAATATTACCAAAGGCGCCGTTGCTTAAGTTGGCAAACTGCACCGGTTGTACATTTACATTACGGTTAGGAGCCTGCTGCTGGGGTGGAGCCTGCTGGTATGGCATACCTTGAGGTGGCATTCCATAAGGCGGCATCCCATAAGCTGGCATTCCTGCTGGAGGATAATAATACCCTCCCTCCGGCATTCCCGGATATGGCGGCATACCCTGAGGTGGATATGGCGGTGGAACTGCTCCAGGCTGCACTGGAGGGGTTTGCTGTACCGGTGGCGCTACCGGAGGTTCTGGCGCTGCTGCAGGCTTAGGTGGCGCTTCTACCGCTGTTGCTGCCGTCTCCTGATCCGATTGCGACACATCCCCCAGAAGCATAGTCACCATATCTTTGGCGAATTGCACCGGAAGCAGCTGCATAATGGTGGAATCAATCAAATCCCCAATCTTGAGCCGGAATGAAATCTGAATAAGTGTCTCATCATCTGGAAGACTGCCTACGCCTTCTCCGCTGGACATATTCAAAATGTCGATACCCGGAGGCGAAATATTCACGAAGCGATTGAAGATAGTAGACATGGATGTAGCCGATGAACCCATCATTTGGTTCATCGCTTCCTGAACGGCACTGATGTGAATTTCATTCAGCTCTTCATCCTTTGGATCCCCTTCTCCACCAAGCATCAGATCAGCAATAACCTGTGCATCCCTGATTTTAATGACCAATGAATTGATACCCTGAAAACCATCTACATATTGTACATGTACTGCAACATGAGGTTTTGGAAAAGCCTCTTCGAACTCGCCACGGGTGATAATGGATACTTCAGGAGTAGTGATATCTACTTTCTTGCCCAGAAGGGTAGACAGCGCTGTAGCTGCACTCCCGAATGTGATATTCCCGATCTCTCCCAGTGCGTCCTGTTCAAAGGGTGTCAAGTAATCATCCACCGTCTTCGTCGAGGGAGCTAGCGATCCTTCTGCAGACTGTCTGAGCAGAGCATCTATTTCTTCTTGGGACAAATAATCTTTACTCGTCAAAATCTTCAACTCCTTCGCTGACTATCTCGTCTATTTGCACAGCTACACGCTCTTTAATCATCCCAGGACTTCCGATGAATTTCAGCTTGTCCCCCACCTTGATTGACAGTCCTGAATCCACAGTCCTGTTGAGAGAAATCACGTCGCCGACGCTGAGCCCGAGAAATTCAGCAATGGATAGACTCGATTCACCCAACTCTGCCACAATCGGCAGCTGCGCTCTATGAACTCTCGCCCGGATTGCCTCAAGCTCAACTTCATCACGCGCCTTTTTTTCTGAAACAAACCATTGGTGTACCGACAGTCTGGACATGATAGGTTCAAGAACAACGTGAGGTATACACAGGTTGATCATCCCAGTTGTATCGCCAATTTTGGTACTTAAGGAAATAAGTGCAATGGTCTCATTGGGCGATACGATTTGCATGAATTGAGGATTTGTCTCCAAAGCCTCCATGCGGGGATTAATATCAAGCACTGTCTTCCAGGCTTCCTGCAGACTTTCAAAACATCTGCTGAAAATCCTCTCCATTATAGTGGTTTCAATCTCAGTTAAAGCATTGATCTTGGAAGGTGCCGTACCAAAGCCTCCCAGCAGTCTATCCAGCATGGCAAAGGCTATATTCGGATGCACTTCCATTACCATCCGGCCTTCAAGCGGTTCAGCTTCAAAAATATTTAAGATCGTCATTTTCGGAATGGAGCGGATAAACTCATCATAAGGGAGCTGCTCTACTTGAACGACATTGATCTGTACGAAGGTGCGCAATTGGGCCGAAAAGTAGGTTGTAAGATAGCGGGCAAAGTTATCGTGTATCCGGGTTAAGCTTCGGATATGGTCTTTTGAAAAACGTACAGCCCGTTTGAAATCATAAGAGCGTATTTTTTTCTGGGTTTCTTCCTTTTTAAGTTCGTCAGCATCCATTTCACCGGATGAAAGAGCGGCAAGCAGAGCATCAATTTCGTTTTGTGATAGTACATCAACCAATTCAATCACCCCCCCATCAAAGAATAATCCTTCAGCAGCTACATGGAAGCCAAAATGAATTTAGTGAATTCGATCTGGGTTATAGTGCCTTCGGTCAAATTCTTATTTATTATATTCACCAGCTTGCTGCTGAATTGATCTTTGCCGCTTGCCCCATTTAGTTCCTCAGGCTTGGTATCGGCAATCGCCTTGATAATTAGCGGCGTGATTTTAATATCTTTTATCTTTTCGAATTCTTCCTTGGACTTCGCTGTATCCAGCTGGAATGCGATGTCTACTGAAAGGATATAATCGGGATCGGCAAGATTAGTTTTGATATCGGTGATTTGTGAAGTCAATTCGACGATCTCATCAGCGCTGAGTTTTTTGGTCTCAACCTTCTGAACTGCCGTATTCACGTCGTTCGAATTACTCGGAAAGATCTTATCCATAAGTAAAAATGCAGCTACTACGATAAGAGTTATTGCTAATAAAATTGTAATGAGCCACGGCAGCATCTTTTTCATGAAAGCTCCTCCATTGACTGGACTTTAATGGTGGCAGCATATGTGCCAATGTCCCTGTTATACTCTCGGATCTTACGGATGACTTCATCGGCCTTTTCCAGCACGATCAGCCTTTTTCCAGTTACGAGCGTAATATACGTATCTGGACTTTCTTCTACCATTTCTACCAACAAAGCATTTAAAAACATAGGTGTTCCATTCAATCTGGTTACCGAAATCATAACAGGCCTCCTAACAAAAAATAGGGGGAGGAGTTCCTCCCCCACGACTTCGCAATAACCTTTGCACCAGAAGGCGAAACGTTACTATTGTACACCAAGTTTTTGATTATGGCCTTTCAAATTAACGCTTGAGGTTCACGACTTCCTGCAACACTTCGTCGGAGGTCGTGATAATGCGGGAGTTGGCCTGGAACCCGCGCTGGGAAACAATCATTTCCGTAAACTCACTGGTTAGATCCACATTGGACATTTCCAGTTGGCCGGATACAATGGCTCCCGTCCCCGCTTCAGCATTGTTCGCAGTAGTTGGGGTAAGTTCTCCATCAGCATTGGCATTCATCGTCATACGATACAAGTTGCCGCCAATTTTCTCAAGACCTTGAGGATTACTTACTTTTGCTACGCCAATTTGCACACCCGCTTGAGTAGTACCATCTGCCATTGTCTGCATAATTGTACCGTCAGAACCGATTGTGAAAGCAGTAACGTCTTCACCTAGCTGGATAGCTTGTCCGCCAGAATCAAGCACATGCAATCCGTCCGAGGTTAACAGGTTGCGGTTGGCATCCATGTGGAAGTCACCGGCACGTGTGAGAAATGGTGTTGTCTGTGCATCAGAAAGATTGACGAGGAAAAATCCATCACCATCAAGACGAAGGTCTGTTGGATTATTGGTAGTCATAGCACTACCCGCTAAGTGCATGGTGTCAATAGAACCAATACTAACTCCAAGCCCGATTTGCTTGGCATTCACACCACCCTGACCTCCATCAACAGGTGCTGTTACTCCGGATACCGTCTGGCTCATGATGTCTTTGAACATCACACGGCCTGATTTGAAGCCAATGGTGTTTACATTTGCAATGTTATTGCCGATAACATCAAGCTTTGTCTGGAAACCGCGCATTCCTGAAACCCCTGAGTACATTGATCTTAACATTATTGAATTCCTCCCGGATAATGGAGTTCTTAGACTCCGTATTTGTATTAAATTTGTTTTGAGCTATGGCCGCGTCAGTCGGTCAGCGGTCATTCCGGCTCTCCAGTAAGGACCGGCCGGTTCAAGAAATGATAACTGCACTATCAATTTGTGTGAATACATTGTCCTTCATGGAACTACCATCCATAGCAGTCACTACTGTTCGGTTCGCCACACTGACTATTAAAGCCATATCTTTCATTAATATCAGTGATTCTTTGCTGCCTTTGGCGGCTGCCTTATCGACTGCGGACGAGATTTGATCCAATTGGCGGCTGCCAAGCTCTATTCCTCTTTGTTCCAATCGTTTGGCTGCATGATTGCTGAACTTCAGCATATTCTTCTGCAGCACACTTTCAAATGAAACGTCTGAATTTACAGTGTTCTTAGCATTTGCTGGTCGCTGTAGTGTTGTCGGGTGCACATTGGCTGGATATAGCTGGCCTATTGTAAGTCTGTCGCTCATGAAGTCGCCCCGCCATCCGCAGAACCGGTATTGTCAGCCGCATTCTCCACTGGCGTTACAGGATTCTTAATCTGCGTTACGTCAGTTAATGCAACTCTGTCTTTGCCTACAACAGCGTACTGTACGCCACTGCTGACTACTATTGACTCTACATTGCCTGATTTCGGCTGTTCCGTCGTTGCATCCGTCCAGGTGATATCCTTGCCAATTAGACCAGACACCGCACCAAGAGACTGATTCATCGCCGTCATTTGTGTTGAAATATTCATTAGCTGTTCTACAGACGAGAATTGGGCCATCTGGGCAATAAATTCCTTATCCTCCATCGGCTGCATAGGGTCCTGGTTCTGAAGCTGCGTAATGAGTATCTTCAGGAACTGGTCCTTGCCGAGTGTTGAATTACCGGTAGTTTTTTTCGAGCTGTCAGGTACTTGATAATTCCATTGATCCTTTGTTGAAATAGGATTAGTTGATGATGCCATTTTTTTCACCTCGCTTGTCTTAAGTTATGCCTTGGCTGAGAAACCTCCGCCCTCTGAGCGGTTTTCCTGTTGTGTGTTTGCAACCCATTCTTTCCATTCACCGTTCAGCTCTGCTGCAAGTACGGCATCTCCTATTTCCTCTGTGCGTTCCTTGGAACGTCTCTCCTGCTGCTGACCACCAGAACCGGTGCCACGACCCTGATGACTACCATTATACTGAGACTGCAAAGGTGTGTTGTTCTGAGTGACCTCCAGCTTCTCGACTTGAAGCCCTTGAGACTGAAGGGCTGATCTCAGCTGGCTCATCTGTTGTTCCAACATATCTTTGGCACCTGTATGTTGCGTTAAGAACTGGGCTACCAAATGGCCGTTTTGCATAGTGATCTTTACATCGACTTGTCCAAGATTCTCCGGAAACAACGTAATCGAAGCCTCAGCCACCCCACCCTTTTTAACAATTTCCAGTTTACCAGTAATAAACGAAGTCATCTCTTGTGCGAACTGGTGGACCGGAACAGGTGGTGCTTCTGCCTTAAGTGGTGCGGTAATTCCACCCCGTAAGGATAATTGTCCTGCAGTGACGACTTCATTATTTTCTTCAGCTGGCTTTACGACTGGAATCGATTCTGCAATTACCCCATTCTTAGAAGCTTCTGAGGTTACAGTTGTTTTGGCAAGTGGTGTTGCAGTGAGATCTGTAACAGCATCCTCCGTTACCGTTATTGCAGGGGTAGCAGTTGTAGCATTATCAGTCTTAACCGTAGCTGTTTGAATTGTACGAAGATCTGAAGAAGCAGGAGCTTTCGCTTTTAGATCAGCTTTGGATTCCGTTTCGGATAATGGTGTCAAAACCACCGGTGAGGTTTCTGTGCTGACTTCTGTTTTAACCGTCTTACCTTTTACATCTGGAACCTGCGTTTCTGCCAGGATTGCTGTGAAATTGTTCAACATTGCAATACCCTCAGAGGCTAATTTCCCATCCCCCCCAGCAGCAGATTGCTGAATAAGGTTAACAAGGCTGTTAAGCTCATCTTGAACGGCAAACCGCAAAGTTTCCGGGTTCTGTGCTAATGGGGATAACGCTACTGTAGAGCTGTTCTCAGCTTCGGCATCGACATTTCCATTTGTAGGAGTACTGCCAGACAACAAAGCCGATACCTGAAGCAACCATCCTTGCAGCGCTGCCATCAAAGAAGGATCACTGCTGATGCTGTCATCCAGCTTCTCTATATCCTCTGCAAGCACATGCATCTGCCCGGTACTATTCGCAGTATCATCTGTACCTTTTTCTTCACCAGCTGCTTTCACGGCGTTCATAAGCCCTTGCAGCAAGGAAGCCAAATTCCCCAAAGCTGCGGGCACTGACGTTCCTTTGGTCTGTGCTCCACCCATGCTCTGAACAAGAGTCTGGGCAAAAGGCAGAACTGGTGTGGTCCCACTTGAAGCCGCAGTCCCCGCGTTTGCAGCTGTTGGTGTTCCGCTAGTCGCAGCAGTATTACCACCACTCATTGATTGAACTACTAAACTCATTCTTTTTCACCTCCTCTCAAATGGATTATTTGCCGCCCATCAACCGGTTAACAACCTTAGCGGTCTGAGTACTATTTTTCTTAGCCATCTCCCCAAGAATGGAGGATCGGACGCTGTCACTGACCGTATTAAGAATTGTGATCACTTTATCAGGACTAATGGTATACATTGACGAAAGAAGGGAAGCAGCATCTGCAGCAGGCATTGTAGTAAAGGTCTGGCTTAGTTTTTCTTTATCCAGGTTCGCTGTTGTTTTGGCCGTCGTTGTAGCAGCCGCATCCTGCTTCAGTCTGGATTGAAGGGCTGCAATAGCCATATCGGTTGAATTCGTGGTTTCCTTTAGCTTCACGGATACATCCGCTGCTTTTTTGGGATCCATTTTTTCTAAAATCGCCGTTTTGCTCGCATTATTCATGACACTGAAGATTTGCACCATTTCATCCGTAGTTAAATTCTCCATAATTGGAGCAGCTTTTGATGCTTTCATCCCTGCATAGAGCTTCGCCAGCTCAGTCACCTGCTTTACATAGGGATCTTCTGATTGGCCTGTGCTTGCTTTCGCAGCCGCAGCTTCTTCTTTCATGCTGTCAATCTGTTTTTGCAGCGCTTCTGTCTTTGCAACTTGATCCGTCTTGTCTCCATTAGCCTTCTTGAGCTGCTCCGCCTGTGCTGCTAACTGACTTTTCAATTCCTTAATCGTAGTTGCCGAGCTCGTTGCCTGCTCTTTCAATTGCTTCTGCGGATCCGTTTCTGCGCCATCTTTAGTCGTTGGCTCAGGATCAGGAACCCACTTCTCCACAAAGGGGATCTTGTTTGCAATCGAAAGCACATCTTGGCGGATATCCATATTGAACAAGGTCAACAGCACTCCAAGCAGCACAAGTGTAAAAATAATCGGTATCATTAAAAATAAAAACCGTTCAAATTTACTGGCTGACCCTTCATTATCAAATTCCATTTCATTTTTAGCCACTAGCGGAAACCTCCTGGGTTAGAGGGATTTCATCGCGAAGCGGACGGTAGCCATCTCATCCAGTTCGTTTTGTTCCCGTAAAGTCATGTTCTGCTGAAAAGCGGTCTGTGCTTTGTCTTTGGCCTTAAGCCACACCTTTTCATCCAGAACCTTCGTGCTGAGGTGGTCCTGCTTATGCTGTACTTCAACATGCGCACGGCTGATATCTGAATGCTTCCGGGCTATACAGTGATCCAGGTAATCCACATAATCCTGCATTTCTCGTAGTTTAGACAAGGGCGTTTTTTGTTCAGCGGCTTGCTGAAGTGACTGCATTAGCTCACGGCGTTGCTGAATCAAGTCTTCAAGACTTTTCTCCTGGGCCTGCAGTTCTCCGAGTGCGCTTGAGAGCAACCACTCTGCCTGTGTTTTTTCATTGGCTTTCAAGTCCACAACTTTTTGAAAAGTATAATGGAATCTCACTATCAATCAACTCCTTGAGAACTGAGAAATTAAAGACTCTTGGACTTCGGCAAGCGTGACCTTCTCATTCACCTTCTGCTTGGTGAAATTCCAAATGCTGTCGATATAATGCATTGACTCGTCGATTTGGGCATTAGAGCCTCTCTGATAGGCACCGATGTTAATTAAATCCTCTGAATCCTTATACACAGCCATAAGCCGTTTTACATTCTCAGCAGCAGCAATCTGTTCCTCGGGAGCAATATCCTTCATCACTCGGCTGATGCTTGAGAGTACGTCTATGGCTGGGAAATGCCCCTTATTGGCGATATTCCGGTTCAGCACAATATGACCATCCAGAATCCCTCTAACTGCGTCGGCAATAGGTTCATTCATATCGTCACCGTCTACAAGAACTGTGTAGAATGCGGTAATCGATCCCGAAGGCCCCGTTCCTGCTCTTTCAAGCAGTTTTGGCAAGCTTGCGAATACTGAAGGTGTATAGCCCCTCATCGCAGGCGGTTCACCAACTGCCAGCCCAACTTCACGCTGTGCCATGGCATATCGTGTAACCGAATCCATCATCAGCATGACATTTAAGCCGCGGTCACGAAAATACTCAGCAATCGTAGTGGCGATAAGGGCCCCCTTAATGCGGATAAGTGCGGGCTGGTCAGAAGTAGCGACAACAACGACTGAGCGCTGGAGACCTTCTGGTCCAAGATCACGTTCAATGAAATCCAGCACCTCTCTGCCCCGTTCTCCAATCAAGGCAATCACGTTCACGTCTGCTGACGTATTGCGTGCAATCATCCCCATTAATGTGCTCTTGCCAACCCCTGATCCCGCAAAGATACCTACCCGCTGGCCTTTACCTATGGTAAGCAACCCGTCAATCGCTCTAACTCCAATACTGATCGGTTCATGAACCCGGGGGCGGTTTAATGGATTTGATGGAATGTTGAATGTTGAGCTGTGTGGCATTCGTGCCGGAATAAGTGAACCATCAAGCGGCTGTCCCAAACCGTCAAGCACCTTGCCAAGCAACTCAGAACCCACCTGTACACTTAGCGGTTTGCCTGTTCCTACCACATCACAGCCTGGTCCGATGGCTTGCAGCTCTCCGAGCGGCATTAGCAGCACCTTGTTGTCGCGAAATCCAACAACTTCAGCCTGTAGCGGTTTGTTGCCTTTGGCCGGGTAGATGTAGCATACATCACCTATGCTGGCATCCGGCCCTTCCGACTCGACCATTAGTCCAATCACCTGGGTGACTTTCCCGTTGATTCTGACAGGGTCAAAATTCCGCAATTGCTCCTTATACCGTCCGCTGTCAAGCATCCTCTTCCCCATTTCTGTTCTCATCGGTATCCAGTGCTATTCGAATCAATTCTTTTTTGATTTCAGCAAGCTGTGTATCAATCCGTGCATCAATACTGCCAAAAGAAGAGCGGATTACACAGCCATGATCTCTAACGGTTGAATCAGGGAGTATTTGCAGTTCTGCCTGCGAATCAACCGCCATAGCCAGTTCTTCTCTAGCTGCATTCACAAAGGAGAACTGCGCAGGTGACACGCATAAGGAGATCAGCCCCTGCTCCCGCTTGCGGGCAAGATTCTTGCGGATCAGATCCATTGCAAATTGCGGTTCCACCGTCAGTTGCTTGTCCACAATTTTCTCAGCTATATCACAACTGAGTTCTACCAGAAAGGGTTCAGCCTCTTGAATAATAACTTCTTTGGCCCTGTAAGCATCCTGAAGGACTTGTCTTGCTTCCTCCATCATCTCAGCCAGCTTACGCGACATTTCTTGTTCAGCCTGTGCAAGCCCTTCCTGGTAACCCTGCTGATAAGCCTCGGATTTGACAGCTTCTACAAGATGCTCATCCTGCTCTCTGCGCTGCCGCCACCATTCTTCAGCCTCTGTCCGTGCTGATTCCACAATATTCTCCGCTTCCTGTGCTGCGTTTCTGACTTGTCCTTCAGCAAACTCCTGTGCATCCTTCAGCATTTGCTTACGGGCCTGTTCCGCCGTTTCCTTGGCAGAGTCCTGAACATGCACCTCACCTGTCGCTTCATCAGAACCAGTGGGCTCCTCATCCAGACCTCCATGCTGTCTGGCTTGTTCCAATCGTTTCAGTACATCAACCGGAACATATTGTGAATGTTTGATCAGCCTAGACAATGATGTCATCTCCTCCACCACGGGCGATGATTATTTCACCTGATTCTTCGAGTCTGCGGATCGTTCCTACGATGCGGGTCTGAGCTTCCTCGACATCACGCAGCCGTACCGGACCCATATATTCCATTTCCTCGCGGAAGGTTTCGGCCATACGTTTGGACATGTTGCGGAAAATAACATCCCGAACTTCCTCGCTGGCCACCTTGAGAGCCAACTGCAAATCGGCATTTTCGATGTCGCGGATAATTCGCTGGATCGAACGGTTGTCCACATTGACGATATCCTCGAACACGAACATCCGTTTTTTGATTTCTTCGGCAAGCTCCGGATCCTGAATCTCCAGTGAATCCAGAATCGTGCGTTCTGTCCCGCGGTCAACACCGTTCAGGATCTGCACGATCGATTCAATACCTCCGGCATTGGTGTAATCCTGCGTTACTGTAGCGGATAGTTTTTGCTCTAGCACCCGCTCAATTTGTGTCACAACCTCTGGAGAGGTGCTGTCCATAATTGCAATTCTTCTGGCCACTTCAGCTTGCTTCTCCTGTGGAAGTGAAGAGAGAATCGATGCCGCCTGTTCAAATTGCAGATAAGACAATACAAGGGCTATCGTCTGCACATTTTCATTCTGGATAAAGTTCAGGATTTGGTTCGGATCAGCCTTACGGGCAAAATCGAACGGCCGTACCTGAAGAGTTGCCGTCAGGCGGTTGATAACTTCCATCGCCTTGGTCGAGCCAAGCGCTTTTTCCAGAATTTCTTTGGCGTAATTGATACCGCCTTGGGATATATATTCTTGGGCGAGACAGATTTGATGAAACTCAGCCATTATGGACTCTTTTTCCGAACTGTCTACTTTACGGACATTTGCGATTTCCAGAGTCAGCTGTTCGATCTCCTCGTCCCTCAGATGTTTAAATATTTGTGCCGATACCTCGGGCCCAAGTGTGATAAGCAGGATAGCCGCCTTTTGACGGCCGCTAAGCACCTGCTGAGCGGCTTTTGCCATTATTTCACCTCTGTTCGTCTGCTAGCCATGTACGCAGCAGATTTACGAATTCATCCGGCTTCTTCTTCGCCAGACTTTCCAGTTGCTTACGAACCTGACTTTCGTTCGTCACGCTCTCCATATTAATCGATGGGAATTCGGTAGGAATCTGAAGCGGAATATCTTCTTCCACTTCTTCTTCAGCCTTCTTCTTACGGCTGCGATAGATAAGGAACCCACCTCCTGCACCGACCAGTAAAGCCGCTGCGGCAATAGCCCAAATCATCCACGTTGCAAGACCGCCTGCAGCTGCGTTAGCATTCGCACTTCCGAATTGTTGGGAATATACCGAAACTTTTTTAGCTAAGTCTGCGTCTGTATAAGTGACACCAGAATCAGCTAGAGACGCCCGAACGATATTCACCAAAATATTCTGAATGGCTGCCGAAGTAGCGGCATCCAAAGTTGTTTGTCCTGTAGGTGGTTCAACCGCAACATTTATGGTTAAATCTTTAACAGAATATGGACTTGCAATAATATCCTTAGTGATATGGTTCACTTCAAAGTTTCTTGTCTCCGAAGACTCCTCAGAAGAAGAATTTCCCGAACCTGTATCCGCTGGATAACCTGCGACATCTTGAGAGCCTGTACCTGCAACCCCTCCGGTAGTCTTTCCCTTACCTGAATAGGAATTGCTGATAATCTGCGAGCTGATCTCAATCCCTTTCATATTCTCCGTATCTACCGGCGTTACCAGTTTCTCCTGTCTGTTCTCCTTATCAAAATTCAATTGTGAGAAGACTAGGACATCAACTTTATCCGGACCCGTGAGCGTACTAAGGAACTGTTTTACATTCTTTTTAACTTCCTCTTCAAATTTCTTTTTGAGAGTGAAATTTTCTTCAACCTGACTAGAAACTCCCGCTTGTCCGCCTTTAGCTGTCGGCATCAATTCAACTTCATTATTGGCAATCGTAATGTTGTCAATCGGCAGGTTTGGCACAGCAGTCTTCACAAGGTTAAAATAACCATCGATATTTTCCTGTGAAGGTCGAAATCCAGGGTCAAAGCTAAGCACTACGGAAGCAGAAGCCTGCTCTTGATCCTCCTGTGAGGCAAAAACAGTTTCCTTGGGCAGATTGATCAGAACCTTGGCATCTTTAATACCCTGCATTCTTCTCATTAGCTGCTCTACTTCACCATTCAGCGCATTGTTGTACTTCACATTAAACTCACTGTCTGTTGTACCAATCATCGACGATGATTTATCAAAAACCTTATATCCGATTGAACCCCCCTGCACAATCCCCTGCGAACCAATGTCCACTTTGATCCGGGCGGCATCTGTACTAGGGACAGATATGCTTTTACCGTCAGGACTCAGGCGATAAGAAACTCCAGCTGTGTCCAGGTAACTCATTACTCCGGCTGAATCGGTACTATCTAAATCTTGAAAAGCCACTTCGTATTCCGTCTTCGATAATTGCATCGATAAAACTACGATTATGATTATGATGATAAACAGTGTGGAAAAAAACATTATTTTCTGTTTACCGCTGAATCTATTCCAATACTGGGTAATTTTTTCCCGGTACTGGGCAAATCTTTCATTCACAGTGTCACCCCATCCGAAACTAAGCTAGGATTATTTAGATTTGAGTTCTCATAATTTCCTGATAGGCTTCAATCACTTTGTTCCGGACTTGTGTAGTCAACTGCAAACTCAGCAATGCCTGTTGGGAAGAAATCATTGTTTCATCAACATTGACTTCACCCAGAACGAATTTGTTATTCATATCTTTTGCCTGCTGTTCTTGACCCGCTACCTGATCCAATGCATTCTGCAAATACGAACTAAAGCTCTGGCCTGAACCTTCAACGGATGTTGACTCAGCAGCTGGGGTTTTCATTGCTAACGGCTTGATTGCCTGCGCCCCGATACTTAAATTTTGTATCAACTGTTTCCCTCCTGATGTGTTTTATATTTTATTTTACCGCCCGATTTCGAGCGCTTTGCTTACCATGGATTTGGATGCATTCAGCATCGTGAGGTTAGCTTCATAGGATCGAGTCGTAGACAGCATATCCACCATTTCTTTGGTGATATCCACGTTTGGCATGTACACATACCCATCGGCATCCGCATCCGGGTGACTCGGATTGTACACCGGCTTCAGTGGTGATGAATCTTCAATGATGGACTGTACTTTAACCCCTTGGCTTCCACCACTATTCATTTTCGAATTCAGGATATTGGAGAAACTGTCATTCTGTGCTGTTTCAAGTACAACCATTTTTCGCCGGTAAGGAACGGCTTTGCCATCAACTACAGAGGCTCGTGTTGTCTCTGCATTTGCAATGTTAGAGGAAATCACATCCATTCTTAACCGTTGGGCGGTTAATGCAGAAGCGCTGATCCCAAAGCTGCTACCAAAGTTCATGTCTCGTTATCTCCCTTCAACCACTGTACGCATCATTGTAATCTGGCTGTTCAACTGCTCTACATATGCATTGTATCTGAGCTGATTTTCAGCACTTAGCGCCTGCTCGCGATCCATATCCACATTATTGTCGTTATTGTTCATTGAAGTTGTTTCATCTGTACTGACTACTGCTGCTGGTACTATAGTACCTGTTCCGAATTGGAAGTGCCGGGAATCTGTCACCTTCGCATTAAGTGTTGACTTAAGTCCACTCTCCTGTTGCTGTAAAAAGCTCTCAAAATTGACATCAGAGCGTTTAAAATTAGGAGTGTCAACGTTGGCTACATTATTAGCCAGAACACTTTGTCGTTTGGTGGCGGCATCTAGGCCTCCCTGCAATCTTTGAAAACTGACACTGTTCAATAAACCCAATGGAAATCCCCCTTCCAAAACCTTTGTGATGAATAGAATTCCACAAACTCCTTACGAATTCCTGCTTGTTTCGACAAAAAAGGCTAAATCCCTTCCACACTTGCCGAATATAGGTCGAAAGTTGTCGATGGACAAAAATAATGTCAATCTCATATACATTGATTCTCTTAGAATTTGTATATTATTACAATAAGAAATAAGCCCTATCTTTTCGGAAAAGAGAGGGCTTAAAGCATGTTTTTTCTATTTTTTTACTTTTAAACACCATTAAATGACTTATTTTAACATATAATTACATAAAAACCCCCGATTAAGAGGGGTTTCTGTATGCAGCTAATTCCAAATACCTAAATTTGAATTTTCTTAAGTCTCAATGTACTACAGGATATATTGGCTTAAGTCGCGATCCTGTGCGATTCCTGCCAATTTTTCACGAACATACTCTGGAGTGATGACCATTGTATCCAAAGTGAGCTCTGGAGCTTCAAAAGATAGGTCTTCCAGCAGTTTCTCTAAAATAGTATGCAGTCTACGCGCACCTATATTCTCCATATTCTGATTTACTGAGGCTGCAATCCTAGCGATCTCATAAATCGCTTCCTGCTGAAACTGAACTTCGATATTTTCCGTTCTCAGCAGATTGACATATTGCTTTGTTAAGGCGTTCTCCGGTTCAGTCAGAATAGAGACAAAATCCTCAAGTGTCAGACTGCTCAGTTCCACACGGATCGGAAAGCGGCCCTGCAATTCAGGTATAAGGTCAGAAGGTTTGGCTACATGAAAAGCTCCAGCGGCCATAAAAAGTACATAGTCAGTCTTAACCGGACCATATTTGGTCATTACTGTAGAACCTTCGACGATAGGCAAAATATCGCGTTGCACCCCTTCTCTAGAGACATCCGGTCCCGAGCCCTTGCCTTGACTGGCTACTTTGTCGATCTCGTCTATAAAAATAATCCCAGACTGCTCGGCACGTGCAACCGATTCCTGAATAACATCATCCATATCGATCAGCTTTGCGGCCTCATCCTGGATCAGGACCTTCCGTGCTTCCCTGATCGGAAGTTTGCGCTTCTTGGTCCGCTTCGGCAATAGACTACCGAACATTTCCTGCATGTTCATGCCCATCTGATCATTTCCTTGTCCAGCGAACATGTCAAGCATATTAGGTGTCGTATCTTCAACGTCCACCTCGATGATGTCGTCCTCCAGCTGTCCTGCAAGCAATTTGAATTTGACTCCACGGCGGCGCTCACTAAGACTGCCATCTTCCGTTTCTTCTTTGGCATCATCGCTTCCGCCGTTATTCCCGCCAAAAATCATCTCAAACGGATTCCGCTGTGATTTATTCTTGGATCCCCCAGGTACCAGAATCGACACAATCCGGTCATTGGCCATTTCTTCAGCACGGTCCTTGACCTTCTCGGTACGCTCCAGTTTCACCATACGAATAGAGGTTTCCACCAAATCACGGACCATTGACTCTACGTCACGCCCCACATAACCAACCTCTGTAAACTTGGTAGCCTCTACTTTGATAAACGGGGCATTCACCAGCTTGGCCAGACGCCGTGCAATCTCGGTCTTGCCGACACCGGTAGGTCCAATCATTAAAATATTCTTTGGGACAACCTCATCCCGCAGTTCTTCAGACAGTAGCGAGCGGCGATAACGGTTGCGGAGCGCAACAGCCACTGATTTCTTGGCCTGCTTCTGTCCTACAATATACTTATCAAGTTCTGCTACGATTTGCCGGGGTGTAAGCGATTGATTCACCATTGTGACTTCCTCCCTTTTCTGTGGCACCGTGCCTACAGTTCTTCGACAATAATATTTGAATTGGTATATACACATATCTCGGATGCAATCGTTAACGCTTCTTTGGCTATTTCTGCAGCGCTTAGTTTGGAGGCATGCCGTTTCAAAGCGCGCCCTGAAGCGAGCGCAAAATTACCTCCTGAACCGATGGCAAGCACATCATCATCCGGCTCAATAATTTCTCCATTACCGGAAATCAGCAGCATACCCTCTTTATCCATCACGATCATCAGCGCTTCCAGCTTCCGCAAAATACGGTCCTGGCGCCAATCCTTGGCCAGTTCCACAGCCGCACGCTGTAAGTTTCCATGATGCTCTTCCAGCTTGCCCTCGAACTTCTCGAACAATGTAATCGCATCCGCTACGGATCCCGCAAAGCCGGCGATAACCTGCCCTCTATATAAACGACGTACCTTTCTGGCCGTTGTCTTCATAATCACACTCTCGCCAAATGTAACCTGGCCATCCCCGGCTATTGCCGCATGACCATTATGTCTCACCGCACAAATTGTAGTTGCATGAAAGCTTGGTAACATAATTTAAGCAACCTCCTAAAAGTTTTGTGAGCGTTACCGCCTGGGAACATCTACGTACAAAACTCGCTTCGAAAGCTCAATCCTAAGTTTTGCATGTTACTGTATATCTTATTTTATTGAGAAGTCTGATCCGCATTCTCTGGCACATTGTGCGGAAGGCCAGCATGAGCGGCGTACGATGCAAGACTATCCAGGGCACGATGAGCAAGAAACTCATTTTTTTCTTTTTTGCTGCGGATTCTTTGCGCAAGCTTGGGCAATAGGCCAAAATTAGCATTCATCGGCTGGAAATGTTCCGGATCGGCAGACGTGATGTAAGCAGGCATACTGCCCAGTACCGTCTCCTGAGGGAAGATGAGGCCTTCTTCACCAAGCGCTGCCCTTGCAGCATTCATACCAGCAATCAACCCTGATGCTGCGGACTCTACGTAACCTTCAACTCCTGTCATTTGACCGGCAAAAAACAGTCTTTCCCGGCCCTTCATTTGATAGGTAGGATGCAAGAGTTTCGGAGAATTAATAAATGTATTACGGTGCATTACTCCATAGCGGACATACTCGGCATTCTCCAGGCCCGGAATCAGGGAGAATACCCGTTTCTGCTCGCCCCACTTCAGATGTGTCTGGAAACCAACCAGGTTATAAAGCGTTCCGGCAGCGTTGTCCTGACGTAACTGTACAACCGCGTAAGGCAGCTTGCCTGTATGGGGATTCAAGAGACCCACCGGTTTCATGGGGCCGAACAAGGCGGTCTGTTTGCCGCGCTTCATCATGATTTCAATCGGCATACAACCTTCAAAGTAAATCTCTTTCTCAAAATCTTTGATTGCTGCTGTCTCTGCAGAAATTAGCGCATCATAAAAACGGTCAAATTCCTCTTCCGTCATCGGACAGTTCAGATAAGCCGCCTCACCTTTGTCATAGCGGGAGGCCAGATATACCTTGCTCATGTCGATGGTATCCTTTTCAACGATCGGAGCGGCGGCATCATAGAAGTAAAAGTACTCTTCACCTAGCAGGCCTTTGATCTCAGCGGATAATGCCGGAGAAGTCAACGGGCCGGTTGCAACCACAACGATCCCTTCCTCCGGTATATGCGTAAGTTCTTCATTTATGACTTCTACTAGGGGATGATTATGCAGTTTGGCAGTAATTTCACCGGAGAATCCATCACGGTCAACAGCAAGCGCTCCGCCAGCAGGAACTGCGTGACGATCGGCTGCACCCAGCACCAGTGAATCCAGTCGCCGCATTTCTTCCTTAAGCACCCCAACCGCATTACCCAGCCCGTTGGCACGCAACGAGTTGCTGCATACCAGTTCTGCAAATTGATCGGTATGATGCGCAGGAGTCTTCACAACAGGTCTCATCTCATATAATCTAACCGGAACCCCCCGGGATGCTATCTGCCAGGCCGCTTCGCTCCCTGCGAGACCGGCCCCTATTACTGTAACCTTAGCTAATTCTGTCAATTTCCTTTCCTCCTGTAGAGACATTTATTCTGCCAGTTCTTCGCCCTCAAGTACAGCCTCGGTATGATCGCAAGAAGTGCACTGGAGCTTCGTCCCCTGCTTGTTACGCTTCTCAATCATCCAGGAGCCGCAGACCGGGCATGGTTTAATGGATGGTCTGTCCCACGATACAAAATCACAGCCAGGGTATTGATCGCAGCCATAGAAAACACGGCCCTTTTTACTGCGGCGCTCCACGACTTTACCTTCATGACACTTCGGACAACTTACCCCAATATCCTTGATAATCGGTTTGGTATTCCGGCAATCCGGGAATCCGGAGCAAGCCAGAAACTTACCGAACCGTCCAAGCTTATACACCATCGGTTTGCCGCATTTCTCGCATAGCTCATCCGACACTTCATCTTCAATTTCAATTTCCTTCATTTCTTCCTCAGCAAATACCAGCCGCTTCTCAAAGGACGTGTAGAATTCAGCTAATACTTTTACCCAATCCTCAGCGCCTTCTTCTACATGGTCAAGATCGCCTTCCATATGCGCCGTGAATTCTACATCCAGAATCTCAGGGAAAAATTGTTCCATCTGCTCAATGATTAATTCTCCAAGTTCTGTCGGCATGAACTTCTTCTCTTCAATCGCCACATAACCACGCTTTTGGATCGTTTCCAGTGTAGGGGCATAAGTACTTGGACGCCCTATTCCCAGCTCTTCCAACGTTTTGACCAGACGTGCCTCTGTGTATCGCGGAGGCGGCTGTGTAAAATGCTGCTTCGGCTCAATTTCATGCTTAACCAGGTCATCGCCCGCCTTGAGCGGAGGTAAATACTTTTCCTCATCCGTGGTTCCGTCATCATTACCTTCAACATATACCTTCATAAAACCCGCAAAAGACACTTTGGAGCCGACGGCTCTGAATACGGCAGCACCAGCGGTAATATCTACCGAGAGCGTATCCAGAACTGCAGAAGACATCTGACTGGATACAAACCGCTCCCATATCAGCTTATACAGCCGGAATTGGTCACGGCTCATGTATTCTTTAACCATCTCTGGTTCACGGAGTGCGGATGTAGGACGGATAGCTTCATGCGCATCCTGAGATCCGGCAGCTTTTTTGGAATATTGACGAGGTGTCTCAGGGACGAATTTCTCACCGTATTTGGATAGGATCAATTCCTTGGCTTCATCCTGCGCGGTTACGGATAGGCGGGTGGAGTCGGTACGCATATAAGTAATCAAACCGACTGTTCCTTCTTTGCCCAGCTCAACACCCTCATACAGCTGCTGAGCCACAGACATGGTTTTGGCTGCGCGGAAGCCCAACTTCCGTGCTGCTTCCTGCTGAAGGGAGCTCGTCGTGAAAGGTGCGGAAGGATGCCGTTGTCTCTCTTTCTCTTTTACTTCACTTACCTTGAAGGCAGCATTTTTGATTGCTTCCAGTACTTCCTGAACATCACTTTCCTGACCCAGTTCTTTCTTTTCACCGTTCAGTTTGTGGAACTTGGCTTCGAAGAGAGAATCCCGAATGCCCAGCTTCGCGGTAATACTCCAATATTCCGTAGGTTCAAATGCCGAAATTTCATTCTCACGGTCCATAATGATTTTGACGGCAACAGATTGCACTCGGCCGGCAGACAAACCTTTTTTGACTTTCTTCCATAATAGTGGGCTAATCTTGTAGCCGACCAGACGATCCAGAATACGCCGTGCCTGCTGAGCGTTAACCAGATCCATATTAATTTTGCGCGGTGTCTTGAAGGCATCTTTTACAGCCTGCTTTGTAATCTCATTAAAGACGACCCGGCATTCCTGTGTGTTGTCCAGATCCAGCGCATGCGCCAGATGCCAGGCAATCGCTTCACCTTCGCGGTCCGGGTCAGCCGCCAGATAGACTTTTTTTACTTTTTTGCTGGCGTCCTTAAGTTCCTTCAAAATCGAACCCTTACCACGGATCGTAATATACTTGGGATTGAAGTCATTTTCCACTTCTACACCAATCTGACTCTTCGGTAAATCCCTGATATGTCCCATAGAAGCCTTTACGATATATTTACTTCCTAAATATTTGCCAATTGTCTTCGCTTTTGCCGGCGATTCGACAATAACCAATGCTTCCGCCATAGGTTGTTCCTCCTAAAAGTGTTCCTTCTATATTAAATTACCTTATAAATTGCCCCTGGTAATTGTGATACCGCTTTTTTTATGATTAAAGATAACAGAACTGAATGCAAATGTCCAAAATCCCATCCCGTTCTGTGCAGCAGCTCATCCAGTGTAAAAGGGCCTTGATGCAGTATATGGTATAGGTGAGACTCCTCACTTGTCAATTTCTTTTCCCTGAGCCTGTCTTCCCCTACCGGCAGCAAACCGGCATTTTCTGTATCTCCTATTGATTTTGCAGGCAAGTGTGACAGGTATTCTTCAATAATATCGGAGGCTCCGGTTACGAGTTTTGCCCCTTGCTTAATTAAGTCTAGGGCTCCCCGGCTTTTGGGTGAAGTGATAGGTCCCGGTACGGCAAACACATCTCTCCCGGCTTCAAGGGCGGCGTCAGCGGTAATCAGTGAGCCACTGCGCGCATCCGCTTCGACAACCAGCGTTCCCAGAGTAAGTCCCGCAATAATGCGATTCCGCTGAGGGAAAAGTCCGGGATGGCTTTGGGTTCCCAGCGGATACTCACTGAGTACCAGGCCTTCACGCGAAATTTGCCGCTCCAGCTCCCTGTTCTCCGGAGGATATATCCTATCGAGTCCTGTAGCAACCACGGCAACGGTACCGCCTTTGCTCCCCAGCGCAGCTTCATGACAGACACTGTCAATGCCACGGGCAAGTCCACTTACCACTGTGAAACCTGCCGCACTAAGCTCTGATGCCAGTATTTCACCAACCTTACGCCCATAGGCCGTTGGCACACGGGTTCCAACCATTGCGATTGAAGGACTGGAAGCTAGCTTCAGATTGCCTCTGTAATACAACACCCAAGGGGGTTGTGGCGTTTCTTTAAGTCGCTCCGGATAATCTTCATCAAACAGAGTAACCGACTCTACACCGCTTTTCTTCATTAAATTGCAGCGGGTACAAATCCATTCTTCATTAAAATCAGCAGCTAGCTTCTGAGCAACTTTCGCAGGGATCCCCGATTTTACCCAATCCTCAAAGTTACACAAAAATGCATTTTCCGTCAAAAGTCCCGCTTGGAGAATTCTGTCGATGGTTTTCCAGCCTACACCCTCTACTTCATTCAATCCGATCAGCAGTATGCGTCTTTCCATATGTATTTCTCTCCTTTTGATGAAGGCAAGCCTCCTAAATTAAATAAGCCATTCCACCTGAGGTAAGGTATAACAGGAATCCTCCTAGTAAAAAAGGCCGGACGCCAAAAAAGCAACCTATTATCCCCATGAAAGAGAACAAAAGGTTGCTTACCTTATAAGCTGATTATACCTAATCTGGACACAATTGTATTGTGAAATATCAGTGAGTCGTAAAAGCGTTCAGAATCCCGCGTTCTTCCAGGACACTCACTAGGGTAGAGCCCATTTCGGCTGGAGTTGGCGCAACTTTAATACCGCAGGATTCCAGTACAGCAATTTTTTCGCTGGCCGTCCCCTTCCCCCCAGAAATAATTGCTCCGGCATGCCCCATCCGTTTACCCGGAGGTGCGGTTACCCCTCCAATAAAGCCGACAACTGGCTTAGTCATATGCTCTTTGATCCACTCCGCCGCTTCCTCTTCCGCTGTACCACCGATCTCTCCGATCATAATGACAGCCTTGGTTCCAGGATCCTCATTAAACAGCTTCAAAATATCGATGAACTCCGAGCCTTTTACAGGGTCACCACCAATACCGACTGCCGATGACTGTCCGATTCCGCGCTCTGTCAACTGGTGTACCGCTTCATAGGTAAGCGTTCCACTGCGGGATACAACTCCCACATAACCAGGCATATGAATATATCCAGGCATGATGCCTATTTTACATTCCCCCGGTGTAATGACACCCGGACAGTTAGGGCCGATCAGCACGGTAGGGCGTCCCTCCATATAGCGCGATACTTTTACCATATCCAGTACCGGGATTCCTTCAGTAATACAGATGACCAGCTCAAGGCCGGCATCCACCGCCTCCATGATCGAATCCGCCGCAAAAGCCGGCGGGACATAAATTACACTTGCCGTCGCCCCCGTAGCTGCCTTGGCAGCTACAACCGTATCGAATACTGGCAGACTGACCTCACTGCCATTGTCCAAAGTAATATTGACAGTGGTCCCGCCTTTGCCTGGGGTAACCCCGCCTACCATCTGGGTACCGTAATCCAGGGCTCCCTTGGTATGGAACAAGCCGGTCGAGCCTGTGATCCCTTGCGTGATGACCTTCGTATTTTTATCTACAAGAATGCTCATCTATAGTCACATCCCTACTTAGAATTGTCTTTACACAAGAGCTACAATCTTACGGGCTCCATCTGCCATAGAATCCGCAGCTACGATATTCAGCCCCGAGCCGGCAAGAATCTGCTTGCCCAGTGCTACATTGGTGCCTTCAAGACGGACAACAAGCGGCTTGGTCAGTCCAAGCTGTCTTGCAGCTTCTACTACTCCGCTGGCAATAACATCACAACGCATGATTCCGCCAAAAATATTGACGAATATTCCATTAACTTTGTCGTCGGACAAAATAATTTTGAATGCCTCAGTAACCTTTTCAGTGGTGGCACCGCCCCCTACATCCAGGAAGTTAGCCGGTTCACCGCCATAGTATTTGATAATATCCATAGTGGCCATGGCCAGACCCGCACCGTTCACCATGCATCCGATGTTGCCGTCCAGGGCGATGTAGCTCAGATCGAATTTGGAAGCTTCAATCTCCTTCGCATCCTCTTCGTCCAGGTCACGCAGCTCCAGAATGTCCTTGTGCCTGAACAAGGCATTGGAATCGAAATTCAGCTTGGCATCGAGTGCCATAACGTTTCCATCCCCGGTAACCACGAGAGGATTAATCTCAGCAATGGAGCAATCCTTATCCACAAAAGCCAAATAGAGCGCTTGCATGAACTTGACCGCTTTATTAACCAATTCTGTTGGAATCGCTATACTGTAAGCTAATTTCCGGGCTTGAAACGTCTGTAATCCTACCGCCGGATCAATAATCTCTTTGAAAATCTTCTCAGGATGCGTAGCTGCAACCTCTTCAATCTCAGTTCCGCCTTCCTCCGATGCCATCATCACCACACGGCCGGAACCACGGTCAACAACAAGTCCAATATAGTATTCCTTTACAATCTGACAGCCTTCCTCAATCAGCAGCCGTTTCACTACCTTGCCTTCCGGCCCCGTCTGATGGGTAATCAGCGTCTTCCCGAGAATCTCTTCCGCATATGCACGAACCTCTTCGCTCGTTTTGGCGACCTTTACGCCTCCGGCTTTGCCGCGTCCGCCAGCATGAATCTGCGCTTTGACCACTACCACCGGGGTACCCAGCGACGCTGCGGCCTCTACCGCTTCCTCCACTGTATAAGCTACTTTTCCGTTCGGTACGGCCACGCCGTACTTCTTAAGTACTTCTTTTCCCTGATACTCGTGGATATTCATACCGGAAGCCTCCTAAAGTATTGCGGTGGCGAAGCAGGCAGCCTGCTGCCATTCCGCTTTCCGTTTTGATTGTCCAAAGCCGGGTCCAGACCGGTAAAATATAGTAATATCCCGGTACATACAGAATACCCATGCCGGAATCATTTGAAATCGGCACAGGTTTCTGTCTATGACTTCCGGGGCGAAAATATCGATTTGAAATAATTTCCGCCCAGAGCCATAATATGAAACCCAGAATATTGTAACATGTTTTAAAAACGCTTTCCTTAAAAACTTTCATGATTTATACATACATTTTCGCTCGATTTCATGCCGGAATGCGAACGATTGCATTGACTTTACATAAACAATCTATTTAACGGCATTGGTATTGGCTTCATGTACACGGGCAAGCAGGTCCTTGAATTGACCCAGCAGAGCCACAAATTCATCTGCTGATAGCATTGTACCTTCCGCCATTTTACCGGGGATGCACGCCGCTTCACTCCGTAGAGCCTTGCCCTGTTCGGTCAGTGAGATCAGTACCTTCCGTTCATCCTGAAGCGATCGTTCGCGAAGAATCAGACCGGCAGCCTGGAGTCGCTTCAGCAGCGGCGTTAATGTGCCTGAATCCAAAAAAAGTGCATCGCCCAGCTCTTTAACTGTACACTGGCGGCGTTCCCACAATACAAGCATTACAAGGTATTGGGAATACGTTAGTCCAATCTTGTCCAGATGAGGCTGGTACAGCTTCGTAAATTCACGGGAACAGGCATAAATGGTAAAACACAGTTGATTCTCAAGCAGCAGCTCGGGAGTTGTAGTTGTCTCTTGCATATTTTCTTCACCTGCCTTTGTGACATTATTTTATCACAATTTCTAATTAATATCATGTTAATAGCAAAAAATATATTGACTATTATTTTATTTGTGTTAAATTAAATTGTGTACAATACATTTACGAATGAACGGGAGCGATTAGTAATGATGACTATCCAACAGAAAATGTACGAAACTACAGTAAAAGCAGTAGGCGGAAGAAATGGATATATAGAATCCGAAAGCCCAAAACTAAATCTAACCATCAGTACTCCACGTGAAATGGGCGGTGCCGGCGGCGAAGGCACTAATCCGGAGCAGCTATTTGCAGCTGGCTATTCCGCTTGCTTTGACAGTGCACTGAACATGGTAGCCCGTATGGGAAAAGTAAAAATCGAAGGCAGCGAAGTCACGGCTACCGTCAGTTTCGGAAAAGTTGAGGATGGAGGGTTCGGTATCGCCGTTAAGATGGATGTCCTGGTTAAAGGCGTCGATAAAGAGACCGCAGCACAATTGGTAGAAGCTGCTCATGGTGCGTGCCCTTACTCCCGCGCAACCCGCGGTAACATTGCAGTCGAGTTGAATGTGCTGTAAGCACTAATTGCACATCTCGTTAACATAGCACAAGCCGTCCGGTCTCCCGGACGGCTTGTTTGTATAGCTGAAACCATAAGGCTCTGTAAATTACAGAATCACTCATCTACTATAACTTGCCTGTCCAAATTACGGTATTGGACAGCTTCGGCAAGATGAGATGAACCGATATCTGCTGCACCTTCAAGATCAGCAATAGTACGGGCCAGCTTAATGATCCGGTCATGCGCCCGCATACTTAAGCCGAGACTTTCCAGAATATCATTCAGTAATTGTCTTTCGTCCTTTTGAAGCCTTGCATAACGGCGCAGAGCAGTCCCTGAAAGCTCGCTGTTCCATGAGATCGGCAGACCTCTGAAACGTTCCTTCTGAATAGCTTGTACCTTAAGAACCTCGGTGCGCATCTCCGACGAAGATATCGAGGCCCCCTGCCCCTCCCAGTCTCTCGGACGGGGAACATCCACCTGCATATCAATCCGGTCCAGCAGCGGTCCGGAAATTTTGCCACGGTATTGGGCGATCTTTGCCGGACTGCAGGTGCATCGCTTCGTCGTCCCTACGCTCCCTAAATATCCACAGCTGCAAGGATTCATTGAACATGCTAGTAAAAATTGTGCCGGAAATGTAAATGCAGCCCGGGCGCGGCTGATCGTTACCACTCCATCCTCAAGGGGCTGACGGAGCACTTCAAGCACATTGCGGGAGAACTCGGGCAACTCGTCCAAAAAGAGAACACCTCGATGTGCCAGGCTCACCTCTCCCGGCTTGGGAATCCCCCCGCCACCGATCAGTCCTGCAGCTGAGATCGTATGATGGGGGGAACGAAACGGGCGGCTCCGCAATAATCCAATGTTCCCCTCCTTCAATTTGCCTGCAGAGCTGAAGATTTTGGTCACCTCCAGCGACTCATTATCATCAAGTTCCGGAAGTATGCCTGGAAGCCGTTTGATCAACATGGTCTTTCCCGTTCCCGGCGGACCCATCAGCACAATATTGTGCATCCCGGCAGCAGCTATCATCAAGGCGCGCTTCACATGGTTCTGCCCGAGAACATCACTATAGTCCTCCGTCATCATCTTCACTTCGGAGCTTAATGAATCAGTGTGTGCATATTCAGGAATGAATCTTAGATGATTCAGAGACAGCACTTTAACTGGTGGCTGGTCTTTTTCAGTCTGACCAGCACTAATTGTGACAGGAAATGGAAGCTCACTCAGTTGTGAAGAAACGGTAGACAAGGGATGAACAGTTAATTGCTCCCGATCTGTATCCGGTGACGGCAGCTGCCGTAAATGCTCCGCTGCATATACGGTCATTCCGCTGATTAATGACGCTTCGGCGGCATTTCCCTTCGGAACGAGTACACCCTTCATGCCGTTACGGCGGGCTGCTTCTACCATAGACAACACTCCGGTAACCGGCCGCAAACTTCCGTCGAGCGCCAGCTCACCAATTAATAACAGTTGTTCCGCTTCAGGCATAACCAATTGCCCGCTTGTGGTCAAAATACCAAGGGCAATGGCAAGATCGAATGCAGAACCTTCCTTACGGAGGTCAGCTGGAGCCAAATTTATGGTGACCCGCTGCTGCGGATAACGGTAACCACAATTTTTGACGGCGGCACGCACTCTCTCTACAGCCTCCCGGATTGCTGAATCAGGCAAACCAATGATGCTCGTCTGCGGCAGACCATTGGCCAGATCGATTTCCACACCAATCATGACACCCTCGATCCCATATAGGCATGCGCTGTGCATTTTCCCATACATGACAAAAACACCTCTTCTCTTGATATACGCCCACGATGGACGGACTAAATTCAAGAAAAAGGGTGCTTCCTCAATTTCCGGTTATTCTATTATCCTTAGTATACTTATATTCCATGAGCTTAATCAAGGGTTACCGTTATAAAAATGGATATCACCCCATATTGCATAAGTATGCAATCTTCGAAATACAAAAATTTCGTTATCCTTCCTCATTCACCACAACATAATCTCTGATTTGGGTAAAAGATAAAGGTGTATAGTCCCAGTGTTCTACGCAAATGTTAAAATAATTCTTCCCCTCATACTTCTGTCCATGAATATGGCCGTGCACATTTACGTAGGGCATATGCTTATTCATATACATGGGCTCGTGTGAAAGAAAAAAGAAATCTTTATATATTACAGGATACTCACTGACTTCATTAAAACCGGCTTCGAGCCACCAGTTCCTGCCTCTGCTGCGGTCGTGATTGCCTAGGATCAGGATTTTATAGCCTTTGAGGGCAGATACAATCTCCCGTGTTTTTTCCAGGTTCAAAAAAGAAAAATCCCCCAAGTGAAAGACTGTATCTTCTGTACCGACCACAGAATTCCACTTCTCGATCATCACCCGGTCCATTTCTTCCACACTGCCAAAGGGACGGGACTCAAAATCAATAATCAGTTTATGCCCAAAATGTTGATCTGAGGTAAAAAATATATTTGACATTCCTATCCCCTTCTTCTGTACTCAGAAATAGCTTCTGTGGACACTTCAATCGTTCCAGTTCCGTTTGGCAGAACGCTGACTGTTCGTATCCAGCTTAATCAACTCCGCTAACGGAGGCACTTCCTCATGCTCTATAAGCCAGTGGCGCATCTCTTTGATGGCTTCTACCTGCCCGTTTCCTTTGTCGCGCCAGGTCAGAAGCTCAATCACCCGGATGACTAACGACAAAAGACTGCTATTGCTACTCTGGGTTTTTTCAGCCCGGATTTTTTGGAATAATGCTTCATTCTCCCAATCAATCAAAATCTCCTCCGCTATGGCTGGCCTCATAACGGTAAAGGTCTTATTACACTTGCTGCAGCAAATAACGGACACAGGCTCTCCGCCCAGCTCTACTGCAATTTTGGTGTTACAATATTGGCAAGTAAAATTCACCTGTATATCCAACGGTTGATTGCTCACTCGGACAGCCCTCCTCATGGTGCATTAAAAGTTACAATAATGTTTACCCATTTCCTTGAAGAAATGACCCATAGTACGGAGGGTATGTCAAGACTGTATGTTTGAAAAGTCAACAAAATGTATAAAACTTTCAAAAAGCCTCCCGTATATGATGCAGCGATGCAATACTCCTATCCTCATTCAGCATTACTGTGATGACGTCAAAAGAGACCCGGCGTTCATATACGTTCTTCATATGCATGTATACCTGGGCGGTCGCACGCACCTGACGAATCTTCCGCTCATCCACAGATTCTTCCGGGGTACCCTGAAGCGGGCTTCCGCTGCGGCTCCGTACTTCAATAAAAACAAGCATTTGACCATATTCTGCAATTATATCCAGTTCCCCGCTGCGGCAGCGCCAGTTACATTCTATAATCCGGTAACCTTGTGCAGTTAGGTATTGCAGAGCGGCTTTCTCGCCATCAGCACCTTTTTGCTTGCGGGTATAGGGCTCTTCAGATGAAACCTCACTCACTTCTGCCTCCGTTCTCCGGCAGAGCGGTCACTCTGGTAAACAAAGCTCAGAATTTCCGCAACCAGCTGGTAGAGCTGTGGAGGAATCTGCTGGTCCAGGTCAAGCTTGGAGAGCACTTCTACCAGGGCAGCATCCTCTTGGACAGCCACCCCGCTGTCCTTCGCCATCTGCAGAATCTTATCTGCTACCGCACCTTGTCCTTTGGCGACTACAACTGGTGCTTCACTTTGACCAGGTGAATATTTGAGGGCAACCGCTTTTTTCAGGTTTTGAGAAATTTCATCGGCGGAATCACTCATATGCGGTAATCCACTCCTTTGTAGGAATCAGGCACATAGTCTGCCAGTCTGCCTGGGCCGCCCGCAGATGCAGCACTAGGCTGCGGCAGAGGTTCTGTTCTTAAGCTGGACAGCTGATATCCAATCGATTCCACTGCTGCTCCAATTTCATCCTTACGTTCTTCGAGCAGTTCTAATACCCATGGCGTATCGTTATGCAGCTTCAGACTTACGATTCTGTCCACAACCTGCACATCTACCAGTGTCTGTCCCAGCTGCTTCATATCCAGGTCAAACCACAAGCGGCAGTTCGATGCATCGAGTTCGCCTTTGCGCCCCCGTCTCGATTGAATATGGACAGAAGCCGTTTCCTGGCCATCTGGACCGTGTAGCGGCAGGAACATCGTGACTTGCGCAAACGGAGTCGTACGATCCGTATTCAGGAGCAGTTGCTGTCCCGTCAACTGCAGTACCAACTGGCCCGCGGCTTCCTTGACCGCGGGCGGTACTTCACTGCTGCCCAGCACTTGCAGCAGTACGCCCTTCAGCGTATCGGCAGCCGTATCATCGCCGATCGCCCCACTCGCCAGCGCGGCCTGCGGAAGCGCTGCCTCACGCACTGCCGCCGCTGCCGGCACTGCAGCGGCCCGCACCTCCGCGGCGGCATGCCCGCCGCCGCGAACGGCCTGCTGCTCGTGCTCCGCACCGAGCAGCTTCAGCACCCGCCCCACCCACGACTCCACGTCGTGGATGGCTGCGGTGCCCGTCTGCTGCGCCGCAGCCGCAGACGGCCCTTCCCCGCGCTGCCCTGCAGGCGCGGGGGCTGGATCTTGCCCCGCCGCTACTGGCGGGGCTGTAGTGCCCTGCGGCGGCTGTGCAGCCGCTGGGGCAGGGGGTTGCCCCGCCGCGTCAGCGGGCGGGGCAGAAGCGAGCTGCGGCAATGCGCCGCGCAGCTCGGTGAGCACGCCCTGCAGCTTCGCGAGCAGGGCTGTACCTTTGCCAGCAGAGTTATCTGCTGGCGGCAATGCGGTTCGTTCCGGCTGGGTACCGGAACGAACTTCAGCCCCTTCTGCCTGCTCTGCAGAAGAAGGATTACCTGCTGCGGTTCCAGATCCCGCAGCGGCAGGCTGGGCATTATCTGCTTTCGGTGTATTGCCCGCCTTTATAGCAGGACCAGTCTCAGCAGCACCCTCTTCTCCATCCGACGCAACGGGAACCGTCCCTGTTCGGCCAGTAAAGGCCGCAGCCGATGGTTCCGCAGCATCAGCAGATGTATTGACCGCCACTGCTGCAGCTTCGTTCCCGGCAGGCTGCATGGTTTTCACAATGCCACCCGAAGGCGTTCCGGGAACGTCAGCCCCTTCAGTAGCCAATGCTGAATCGGCTGCTGCTACTGACGCCGCTGCTACATCTGTCCCACTTACTTTGACTGCAGCAACTTGATTGGCTGCATGATTACCAGGAGCCGCCGAATTTCCGTTTCCGGGGACTTCTGATGCCACAGAAGCCGCAGCACCTCCATTCACAAGCGTTCCTGCTGCCGGAGGAGTAGCCGTTCCTGGAATAACAGCCGATGCAGGCTTACTGGAAGCATTCGTTGCGGCTGTACTTATTCCCGCCGCTTCATTCTCCTGCTGAGCCCATTGTCCGATCGCCGTTTCAAGCTTAGCTACAAGCTGATGCAACTTAGGCCCGAACACCGCTTGCTGCAGACCTTTCACACTCTCTGCCGTGACAGGAAGTCCACGTTTTACCGAGATGACTGCCGCCTCCAGCCACTCAGACGCCGGAATATTCGGCGGTTTAGCATTCATTACTGCATCCAGCTTCGCAGCCGTTTCCTTGGTCAGGGCGACGCCGCCAGATACCATAGCCTGAATGATTTCCTTTCCTGCCTTGGAATCGGTAAGCCCCAGCGATTCGAGTGCTTCCCCCATACTTTGCGACGAAGCCAATGCAGCCTCACCGGAGGAGACAGGTTTTAATACGGGCAAGCCGCCTTCTCCCGGAGGAGCAACCTGCAAATTCAATGTTTGTCCAGGCTGCAGCGGTGTCTCCAGCTCCGCACGGACAGGCGTACCTTGAATCTGTACCACGGCCTCTTTGCCGGAATCCGACACACTGAGCACCACACCGCGGACCACCTGGCCTTCCTTTAGCTCTACCGCCTTGGGCTCACCCGGTTTATTGTCTCCAAGTAATCCGCGAATCAAAGATCCGATGTTCATGCCTATCTCCCCTCCTTTCGTATATCTTTTCAATTTATATCGGTATTTCAGAGCATTTTATAAGATAGCCCCTGAATCTAAGCTCCTCTTAAGTGCAGTCATCCTAACAACTTATATAATAGGAAGTGTTGTATCCATCCATCTCTTTCAACTTAAAACAATGTCAGTTCATCCGATAGAATTCTCCCCAGAAAGCTGCGGCGGTGCATAGGAGTCGGTCCCAGAGCAAGAATCTGTTCCCTATGCAGTTTAGTCGCGTAACCTTTATGTATTTTAATACCGTAGTCCGGGTATAAGTCTTCCCACAGGCCTTCGCACAACCGGTCACGCGTAACCTTTGCCACTATTGAAGCAGCCGCTATAGACTGGCTATTGGCATCCCCTTTGATAATTGCAAGCTGTGGCAAGGGAAGATCCACCTTTTCCGCATCGATCAGCATATAGTCAGGGGGATGTCCCAGACCTTCTACCGCCTTTTTCATCGCGAGCCTGGAAGCCTGCTTGATATTGATCTCGTCTATGACCATGGAGTCAACATGACCTACACTTACCGCCAGCGCCTGCTCCATAATCTGCTCGAACAGGTTCTCCCGCTTTTTCGCTGTTAGCTTCTTAGAATCATCTACACCCTCAATAATGAGGCCTTCCGGCAAAATCACCGCAGCCGCTACCACATCGCCGAACAGACAGCCTCTTCCTACCTCATCAACTCCTGCTATTCTCCGGTAATCCTGCTCCCAGCATCCCTTTTCGTAGCTTAACATATCTATTGAACTCACTGTTTCTCCACCACCAATTCTAAAATCCCATTCCTTGTACAAGCCAGCTTATCATAAGAATACGCCCTGGTCATCCCACTTTTTGCTCAAACTAGCTCTGCCAATTTCAGGACCATTCATTCACGCATGCATAGCAAAAAACCACCCCAATGACCCGGATGGTTCTTCCATTCCTCATGCTTCTGTATTTAAGGTGTCTCTAGTGTAAAGCGACCCAGCTTCCCTGCCCGCAGATCATGCAGCAATAGGCGTGAAGCCTTCTCCAGGTCCACCCGTCCGCCGCTGATCAGACAACCCCGCTTACGGCCGACAGCTTCCATAACAGCAACAATTTCGTCCGGATTCTCCAGATCTTCAGGAAGCTTCTCGATTCCAAAACGTTCCTGGAAGCTTGTTCCGTAATCCTTGACCAGATACTTCACTGCAAAAAAGGCGATATCCTCTATATTCAAGATCTCTTCTTTGATCGCACCGGTTACCGCCAGACGGTAGCCCACATCCTGATCCTCGAATTTCGGCCACAGAATCCCTGGCGTGTCCAGAAGCTCCAAATTTCCGCCCGTCTTAATCCATTGCTGCCCTTTGGTAACACCCGGGCGGTCACCCGTTGCCGCGATGTTTTTGCCAGCCATCCGGTTAATGAGCGTAGATTTACCCACATTGGGGATCCCAACGATCAGTGCCCGGCTTGGACGCGGATTCATCCCTTTGGCAATCTGCCGGTCGATCTTCTCCTTCAGCAGCAGCTTAACCTGCTCAGGAATCTCTTTGATGCCCGTGCCAGTAGCCGCATCTACCGGATGCGCAACATGGCCCTCCGCCCTGAAATAGGCCAGCCATTTCCGTGTAGCTTCAGGGTCAGCCAAGTCCGCTTTATTCAGAATAATCAGTCTTGGCTTGTCCCGCAAAATATCGTCAATCATCGGATTGCGGCTGGATAGCGGCAGACGGGAATCGAGCAATTCTATACACACATCAATCAGCTTCAGCTTATCCTCGATTTGCCGCCTAGCCTTCGTCATATGACCGGGAAACCATTGAATGGCCATTGCCGTCACCTCCTTTGACTTCCGTCAACTTAATGTTTAATCATAGTAATATCTTTGACCGGCCAAAAGATCAGGTCTGCACGTCCAACAATATCGCCCAGCGGCACATAGCCGATCATCCGGCTGTCCTTACTGTCAGAACGGTTATCCCCCATAACAAAAACATGCCCTTTCGGAACTGTTCCATCCGTAATGTCTTCGTTCGGGAAATTCGTGTTGTTGTATAATGTGTTATTATTATGCGCCTGGTCAATCGCACCCTTGATGTAAGTTTCATTTACCGGTTCACCGTTTACAGTAACAACATCGCCTTCGACTTTTACTGTATCCCCAGCTACGCCGATTACACGTTTGATGAAATCCTTACCTTCAGACGGTACATGGAACACAATAACCTCACCCCGCTGAGGCGAACGGATGTCATATAAGATTTCATTGACAATCACACGTTCACCGGTATGGAAATTCGGCCGCATAGAAGGTCCATCCACAATAAACGGCTTGAACAAAAGCCAGCGTATCAAAATCACCAGAATCAAAGCAATTGCAATTGCTTTAATCCATTCCAAAACTTCATTTTTGGGTTTGCGGGGGTTCTTGCCGTCAGGCTCCACGATTTCACCTTGTCCCTGCTGAAAATCCTGCTGCATAGTTCACCATCCTCTCTATATGCTACCCTCACTATACAACAAAAAAACTCCTGCCAAAAACTCCTCCACGAATACTCCGTCAGGAGGCCTTTTCGGAGAAGCTGATCCTAAGGCATATATGTTCTAAACCATATTAATAGAAGAATAAACGAAAGGGGCTTGAAATCAAGCCCCTTTCCTTTGCCGCAATATTAGCGACGGATTTCTTTAATTCTTGCAGCTTTACCGCGCAGGTCACGAAGGTAATACAGCTTCGCACGACGCACTTTACCACGGCGAGCCACTTCGATTTTCTCGATCTTAGGCGAGTTGATTGGGAAAGTTCTTTCCACACCAACACCGTAAGAGATTTTACGAACCGTAAAAGTCTCACCAATTCCACCGCCGCGACGTTTGATTACAACGCCTTCGAACAACTGGATCCGTTCACGAGTTCCTTCGATAACTTTTACATGCACTTTCAAAGTATCACCCGGGCGAAAACTCGGGATATCTTTGCGAAGTTGCTCTTGCGTAATTGCTTGTAGGATATTCATTTAGGACTTCCTCCTTCCGTACAGGTGTTCTTGCCTCTTCCGGAGAGACCATCGCTCTCCCTCATTATCCGCAGAGGACCACCGTATTCCACACAACAGAAATAATAATATCATAAGCCACGAGAAAATACAACTTATTTTTTGAGATTCAGAGAGGCATCATATCCCGCTTCTTCGCCTTAACTTTACAGTCCTTGCACAAGCCGACAACCGTCCCGTTATCCTGAGCGTAGAAGATCAGCTTACCGTTTTTCTTTTTACACGAAGAGCAAGGCTGTTCCTCGGGACTCTGCTTGGCTTTACGGTGACGGTCCATTGAAATTACATTACTGGCAGTACTGTTTTTCGGTCTTGAAGATTGTTTTCTCGGGCTAAAGTAACCAAAATATACAACCGCACCAACTAACAACACAACTACAACTGCCACATATTGCATCTGTATCATCCGCTCCCTTGACTGGTGTCAGTCTAATAGTAAACAGACCATCCCGGGCTTCGCATGGCGACGATAACACTTCTCCAGCGCTGAAGCAAAGCTTAATCAAGCTGGCTGCAACAGCCCTACATCCAAATATATGTTAGCCGTTTGCTTCAACCTCGCTAATCACAATGACTTCACCTTCAAAACATCGCTTACATTGATTATTCTAGCATACCTCTTCGATGAAATGTAGCAGATCAAGGCATCCTAGACTTTAGTCCAGCACAGTAACCCGTCCCCGGCCCGTTTTTCAATTTTTTCCCATAAGATATAGTATGGATTATACATAAGCAACAAGCAAATACGGGAGGGTCTGAAATTGAAAAGAAATCATAAACCAGCAATCATCGCGGCGGTTGCCGTTCTCTCTATTGCACTGCTATCCGGTTGCCGTGAGCTTCCAGGCAAAGAAGCTGCGGACCAGCAGCTTGAACAACGATTAAACGGGAACTTCCAGCAGGAAACCGTCGAGGCAGTAAAGCAAGGTTTAGGCGAGGCGACCATAGGTGTGGAGCAGGCTGTTCAGAATGGTGCTGCAAAGATGGCAGAAGAGATAAAAGCTGGCAGTTTAAGCAAAGGGCTCAATATTACTAAAAAAGCCGGTTCTGCATCAGCACTGATTCTGGAGAATAGCGTTGGTGAAGTAAAGATCACTTCCGGGAACAGCGATTTCATCACCGTTAAAGCAACGGTCGTCACACATCCCGGTCTCAATCAGGAGGCAGAACGGGAAATTCTAGAGAGTGCAGAAGTTACAGTTCAAACTGACGGCAATGAGCTTAAGGTATTGACGCATGCCATGAATGAGCCCAAAAAAGATCTATGGACCTGGGCCCAAAAGAAGTATGGCTCCTCGGATTTCAGCATCAATTATGAGATTGAGGTACCTTCAACTATGAATGAATACCGTATCAGTAACAATGTTGGGGCAATTCGGCTGAATGGCCTGAATGGCACCTTCCACATAGACAGCAATGTAGGCGCAATAGTTCTCGAGGCTGTTCAATTCAGTGGAAAATCAACAGTTAAATCCAATACGGGGAGCATCGAACTGGATATCCGAAGCATGGAGACTGAAAGCTCACTTAAGGCAAGCAGTGATATCGGCCAAATTACCGGAAGCGAATCTAAAAAGAAGGAAATAAATGGCGGAGGCCCAATTATCTCACTATCCACACAAATCGGTTCCATCACAGTTCAATAGCATATGATATCTGTGGGGCTGTGCCAGCCTCACTATGACACACAAAAGAAGCCAGTCTCGCTTGAGATTGGCTTCTTTGTGTGTCTGGACCTAAATCAGTGCTATGGCAAGCAAAGTGAACAAGCTTAACGTCAGGATCTCACTGCCGTACCCGTAGAACCCGCCATAGTAATTACCGTAAGGATTAAATGCCGATGTCTTCATTTTACCGTTGCCCTTTGTTTTCAAATATACATTGTTTCTATCCACATTCACAATGATTCCTTCATGCCGCTTACCGTCTGTAGTCATGATGCGAACTCTTTTGTTCATACAATGCAGACAATTATAATAGGCTTCCACCTCAGAACCCCTCCTCATTCGAGATGCTGTATGGTATGCGGAGGGGGATAAGCCGGGAACGGCAGCAGCCGTGTTGAAGATAGCAATAAAAAAAATAGCTGTGAAACAAAGAACTTGTGAACATTGTGTATCATTTTAGAGAAAAAGGAGTTATTATTATTATAATATTCATAATTAGAGCGCTTACGAAGGATGGACAAAATTAAATTTATCAGAGGAGGCAATTCTCATGAGTGCAGCTGGCAAAAGATTTATCAATGAAGGGGTGCTTCGTATCGCCTGGTTCATCATCTTTGCATCGCTTACCTATACTGTACGGAACTACACATGGGTGGTCGTATTATTTTCGGTGGTAGCTATCTATGCGCTCGGCTCGGGGATTGTGATGCTTGCCAAAGATCACCGGAATCACCGCGATCACCGTTCTAGGGTTTAGACGGTTAAGTTCCATTAGATTCCGTAACACTTCCTCTGGACCTTTGGTTCAGCAGGGAGTGTTTTTTATTGCGATCACTAGCACACCACGCGCATAGCAAAAAGAATCACGTCGTTTCCGGTATCTTAACCGATTGAATGTGATTCTCTTTTGTCTTGATATCCATTTGATCGGAGTAACAGGATTTGAACCTGCGACCTCACCCACCCCAAGGGTGCGCGCTACCAGGCTGCGCTATACCCCGACGCATATGTATTGCTGCCTCTTGTTCAATATACGCATCCAACGCAATAGTAGAACCGAAGCGCCACTGATTTTCACCTTCATTTTATGTATACCGCAGAATTATAATAGATTCAAGTGAAATTTTCATAATCTCAAAACTATTTTTTTCTTAAAATTTATGGTTTTTTGGAAGCAGCTGTGCTATACTCTTGGCACAAGGAAAGGAGGTGCGTTCACATCAATCATGACATGTTGAACGTATCCCTTACCCGGACCAACGGCTGAAGTTCTGGCCCTGGTGGCGCGGGATACGGATCAAAGTTTTAACTAGCGCCTCGGGTAGAGAGACCGTCTTCGGACGGTCTTTTTTATATTTCAAATCTCTTTATGCCATGCCTTTGATCCCGATATAAAAAACCACTACTCCGGCAGGTCAGCTGAGGTAGTGGTTTTTATTCATACTATATTGGTCTTATGATTTACGATTGGTATAGAAATCGATAATATCATTTACTGTGCGGAGCGGCTCCGCTTCCTTGTGGACAGTGTCCACGTCTGGCTTGAATTCTTCACGCGTATTCGTAGTCACTAGTGTTCATTCCTTTCGATAGTTGAAATAACTTATTCTGAGCTTCATTTTCCGTCGCCTCTTCTAATTACCCAATAAACAGGATAGTAACGCACATCTGCTCGCATTTTTTTGATATTCTATGGGTCTCATTTTCCTTTCAGCCTTTGCATAGATTTGTAATACCGGAAAAACACAACAAAAAACGCCTCATCAACATAGTATATGCCAACAAGACGTTATATATTCCATTTTATAGTAAATATCCACTAAAGTGTATCACTGCTTAATCTCTTCAGTCGTTCCAGAGCAGTCTTATCCTTCACCGTCAACTCAGCTGTCTCTAACAGGTCCGGCCTGCGTTCCAAAGTACGCTGTAGTGCCTGTTCACGCCGCCATACTTCGATGTTTGCATGATGTCCGCTAAGCAGTATATCCGGTACCTTCCACCCTCGAAATTCAGCCGGACGGGTATAATGCGGGTACTCCAGCAGACCGGTACTGAACGAATCAGTCACTGCAGAGGTTTCATTGCCCAGCGCGCCGGGCTGCAGCCTTACAACTGAATCGATCACTGTAAGCGCAGGAAGCTCCCCCCCGGTAAGTACGTAGTCTCCGATCGACAATTCATCCGTCACCAGATGCTCTCTAATCCGCTCATCGTAGCCTTCATAATGACCGCAGATAAAAATGAGATGCTCTTCCTGTGCCAATTCCTCTGCCATCTGCTGAGTATACGTCTGGCCCTGAGGGCACATCAAAATGATGCGCGGTTTCTTCTGATCTCCGGATTCAGCAAGCACATGCTCCACCGCGGCAAAGATAGGGTCTGGCTTCAACACCATCCCACCTCCACCACCATATGGCGTATCATCCACACTGTTATGCTTGTTTCCGGAGAAGTCACGGAAGTTAACCGCGTTCAGTGAGACAATCCCTTTTTCTCGTGCTTTACCTAGAATGCTAGTGCCGAATACACCTTCACACATTTCAGGAAAAAGCGTCAGCACATCAATCCGCATCATGGCAGCAGCCCTTCCATCAGATGCACCCTAATTTTCTTCTCCTGAATATCTACATCTAATACAACATCTTTGATCACCGGAATCAGGATTTCCGGACCTTTGGCCGGCTTTACCACCCATACATCATTGGCACCAGGCTGAAGAATTTCAGTTATTTGGCCGAGGGGTTGACTGTCGTCCACATCGGTATACACCTCACAGCCGACAATCTGGTGGAAGTAGTATTCATTCTCTGGCAGCTCAACCAAATCGTCACTTGGAACCTTCAGCATGCTTCCTTTATATTTCTCGACCTGATTAATGTTGGTGTAACCCTCCAGCTTGGCAATATACATTCCTTTATGCTCTCTTGCCGTTTCCACCGTAACCTCGAATTTCGGGCTTCCATCGGCGGGAACCACAAGCAGTTTTTTACCCGGTGCAAATCGGACTTCTGGAAAATCAGTAGAGGATAATATTTTTATCTCCCCGCGAATTCCATGTGTATTGACCAGCTTGCCTACGTTCAGCTCTTCCGTCATCTGATCCTCTCCTTTACTTATAGTTGTGCAGCATGTTCCTGCTTATATATTTCAACAAAAAGGAGCCGGGATATACTATCCCTAGCCCCTCATTGAACGCATTCTTTAAGATAAAATATCCACGGTAACGCGTTTATCGCTCTTGACTGCTGCAGATGTGACCACGGTACGGAACGCTTTGGCGATCCTGCCCTGCTTGCCGATGACCTTGCCGACATCATCTGGATGCACAGAAAGCTCATAGACAATCAAGTGTTCCTTCTCCACAGTCCGTACAGCCACATCCTCTGGATGATCCACTAAAGCCTTAGCAATAACTCCAACTAATTCTTCCATAGAGGACCCTCGCAATCAGTCATTATTTCTGTTGCTTCAGCTCATGGAACTTCTTCATCACGCCTGCTTTGGAAAGCAGATTGCGGACGGTATCAGATGCCTGCGCACCTGTTTGAAGCCATTTAAGAGCTTTTTCCTCATCGATCTTAACTACTGCCGGTACTTCAATCGGATTATAATAACCGATTTCCTCGATAAAACGACCGTCACGAGGGGACCGGGAATCGGAAACCACTACACGATAGAAAGGCGCTTTATGTGCACCCATTCTTTTCAGACGAATACGTACTGCCACGAAATTCACCTCCTTATAAGAATATCGAAAATTTTACAATATGTTTGAGAAACCTTTTTCGATCCCTCCCAAACCCTCCCTTAGCCAAGGGAGGGCCCCAAGGGCTCCGCCCTCTGGACACCCGGCTAAGTGCAACTGGCGTGGGCATTCAGACTGGCTCTACCTTGGAATGTTGGGAGTAGGAACGCTTGCCGTCCCTGCGGGACACGCTTAACTGCAGCGGCACCTAGCGACAGGTAAAGCTTTAACATTTAAGATCAAAAAGACTAGGATCAAAAGACTTAAGATCAAATCACTAAGATCAAAACCCTGATCATCTGATGTTGTACAATGTCTGATCTATATGAAGATCAAAGGACTGAGATCAAAAGATGTGATCAACGGAAAGGGAACTTCATTCCTTTACCGCCAAGGCCTTTGAGCTGCTTCATAGCGTTTTTCTTGCCGCCCTTGCCTCCGCCGCCCATCATGCCGGAGAACTGCTTCATCATCTTACGCATTTCATCGAACTGCTTGATGAGGCGGTTGACCTCAGCCACGTTGGTACCGCTGCCGGTAGCAATGCGTTTGCGGCGGTTGTGGTTGATGATCTCAGGATGAGCTTTCTCGGCCTTGGTCATGGAATGAACAATGGCTTCGACGCGGCCCATCTGCTTGTCGTCGACCTTGAGGTCCTTCATACCCTTGGCTTTGTTCATACCAGGCAGCATGTCGAGAATCTGGTCGATAGGGCCAAGCTTCTTGACTTGATCCATTTGCTCCAGGAAGTCATCGAACGTAAATTCTGCATTGCGCATCTTACGTTCCATTTCCTTGGCTTTTTCAGTATCGATGTTGGCCTGTGCCTTCTCGATCAGCGACAGCATGTCACCCATTCCGAGAATACGGGATGCCATCCGCTCAGGATGGAAAGGCTCCAGCGCATCAATCTTCTCACCTAGTGCAGCGAATTTGATCGGGCAGCCAGTGACCGCCTTGACAGACAACGCGGCACCCCCGCGGCTGTCGCCGTCAAGCTTTGTCAGGACAACCCCGGTAAGCTCGAGCTGCTTATTGAAGCTGTCGGCGACGTTAACGGCGTCTTGACCCGTCATGGCGTCGACAACAAGCAGCACTTCGTCAGGACTTACAACGTTATGAATCTGCTTCAGTTCTTCCATAAGCTCTTCATCAATATGCAGTCGGCCTGCAGTATCGATAATCACGTAATCCAGGTTGTTATCCTTCGCATGCTGAACAGCTTGTCTGGCGATTTCCACTGGACTCGTCTGATCACCCAGCGTAAATACAGGAACCTTGATCTGTTCACCCAACACCTGCAGCTGCTTGATCGCAGCCGGGCGGTAAATATCGGCAGCTACCAACAGCGGGCGGTGATTCCCCTTCTGCAGCAACTTAGCCAGCTTGCCTGAAGTGGTCGTCTTGCCCGCCCCTTGCAGACCAGCCATCATGATCACGGTCGGCGGCTTATTCGACTTCGCCAGCTTGGCCTGGCTTCCACCCATAAGCTCTGTCAGTTCCTTATTGACGATATCAATAATTACCATGCCGGGAGTAAAGCTGTCCATTACATCCTTGCCAACGGACTTCTCCTTCACCTTGGACACAAAGTCCTTGACTACCTTGAAGTTAACATCGGCTTCCAGAAGGGCCAGCCGTACTTCGCGCATGGCTTCATTTACGTCATCTTCGGATACTTTACCTTTGCCACGCAGCTTGCTGAACACATTCTGCAATCTTCCGGTTAAACCCTCAAACGCCATATGCAGCTTTCTCCCTTCATGCTACTCTAACCTCTGCAAACGATCCACGAGCTCCGTGAACCGTAGTGTATATTGCTCAGGCAGCATCCCATTCTCCGGCAGTCTGCGCAGTTCTTCTAAGTATTTGTTGCGGCTCTCATGCTTCGTAAGCAATCCGAGCTTTTCTTCGTAATTCTCCAGAACCTGCTCCGCACGCTTAATGTGCTCATACACGGCTTGGCGGCTAATTTCAAATTCAGCGGCGATTTCTCCCAGGGAGAAGTCATCGTGAAAATAATATTTAAGAAACGTTTGCTGCTTATCTGTAAGCAGGCGTTCATAAAAAGCAAATAACAGGTTAATCCGGTTGGTTTTCTCGAGCCTATTCTCCTGACTCATTAAGGGCACTCCCTTCGTCAAGGAAAAACACTTTACAGCTTCACAACGTCCCTTATGATACCTAAAACAAAGAAAGATGTCAAGCCTTTTTGCTTGTCATCTCATTCTTTGTTCTAAAAGTGTATTTCCCCATGGTGGTGAGCACTCATTCAGTGAATTGGCAGCACGTAAAGAAGCACTACAAAAAAGTGTACGATGGTGCCTCCGAGAACAAACAAATGCCAAATTGCATGATGGTAGGGGAATCCCCGCCACACATAAAAAACCGTTCCCAGTGTATACAGCAACCCGCCAACCAGCAGCCAGGCCATGCCCCCATCTGCCATCACCGCTGAGAGCGGGTTCCAGGCAATCACAATCATCCAGCCCATGGCGATGTAAAAAATGGTGGACATAAAGAGGAATTTCTTAACGAAAAAGGCTTTGAAGAAAACACCGAACACTGCGACACCCCAGGCTATCCCGAACAAGGTCCACCCCAGCGTCCCCCGGATCGCCACCAGCATAAAAGGTGTATACGTACCGGCAATAAACAAGTAGATGGAGGAATGATCCAGAAATTCAAAGAAGTCCTTGGCTTTCCCTTCCCTAAGACTATGCACCAGTGTTGAATTAATATACAGCAGCAGCATCGTAGTACCGTAAATGGTGAAGCTGACCACATGCCAGGCTGTGCCGTTCTGTACAGCGAAGACGACCAGCAGCACAAGCGCTGCTATGCTTAATACTGCTCCAACTCCATGCGTTACCGCATTTGCGACCTCTTCCTTGCGGCTGTACGTGTGTGTATTTGCCATTCCACTATTCCTTCCATTCTGCGCTTTCCTTCTATTATATTCCCTTCTGCGAAGTCCTTCCACTTTGTTGCACATACTGGGACCGTAAGCTGGTTATAGTTTATACAGCTCCGTATATTTAGCTTCTAAATAGTCGGCAAGATAATCAGGATTCAGCGGCTCGCCCGTCACCTGTTCAATGATTTGGGATGGAGTCAGACTCTGACCGAAACGGTAGATCTTGTTTGTTAGCCATTCCTTGATCGGCAGCAGGTTACCGGCTGCGATCAGATCTTCAAGCTCCGGCAATTCTTTGCGTAGTGTATTCAAAATTTGTGCGGCATACATATTTCCCAGTGAATATGAGGCAAAATAACCGAAATCCCCGCCGGACCAGTGAACATCCTGCAGCACTCCCAGGGCATTGCTCGGAGGGGTAATCCCCAGGTATTCCTGATACTTGGCATTCCATACCCCAGGCAGATCCTTCACTTCCAGACCTTCATTATAAATAAGCTTTTCAATCTCATAACGGACAATGATGTGCAGGTTGTATGTCAATTCATCGGCTTCAATGCGGATGAAGGAATTCGCTACACTGTTGATTGCACGGTAAAAGTCTTCCACTTCGACATTAGCCAGCTGATCAGGAAAATGCTGCTGAAGGTCTCCGTAGTAGCGTTGCCAGAAGGAACGGCTGCGGCCAATCATATTTTCCCATAGTCTGGACTGGGATTCATGAATACCCATGGACGCCCCTTGAGCCAGCGGTGTGCCTACAAGATCCTTGCTGATATTCTGTTCATATAGAGCATGTCCACCTTCATGCAGTGAGCTGAATACAGCGCTTAAGACATTGTCCAGCAAGTAGTTTGTCGTGATTCGCACATCTCCCGGGTTCAGCCCGGTAGCGAACGGATGCACACTTTCATCCAGTCGTCCGGCTTCAAAGTCGAAGCCCATTTGCTCAAGAATGAATAACCCGAACTTCTCTTGCTGCTCCTTAGGGAAAATCTGGGCCAGGAACGCTGTTTCGGGCTTGTTCTTGGATGCGGCTATAGCCTCGACAAGCGGAACGAGGCGGCTGCGCAGACGTCCGAAGATATCATCCAGCTTCTCAACCGTCAGATCGGGCTCGTACATGTCAAGCAGAGTATCATAGCGGGAGTCCTTCACACCCCAATGGTCGATAAACTCCTGTGTGAACGCAACAATTTTGCTTAGGTAAGGTTCGAAGGAATCAAAATCATCACTTTCCTTGGCTTCCTCCCAAATCGTCTGGGCATGTGCGGTGAGCATGGAGTACTCCTCGTAGCTTTTGGAAGGTATACTCTGGCTTCGCTCATACTCCTTGCGGCAATCCTTCACGATCTTGTTCTGGATGTCGCTTAATTGGGTCATAACTTCCGAGCGGCTGAAATATTTCGTGAATTCGCCCATTTCCGGAGATGTCTGCAGTCTGAAGATCTCGCCGCTGATCAGCCCGATGGTATTGGATCGAATCTCCACACCTTTGCGTGGGGCGCCTGTGCGCAAATCCCAATGCAGTAAACCAATCGCTTCTGTATACCCGCTAATTTTGGATAATAGACCGCTGAATTTCTCCCACTCTTCCTGGACCAGTTGTTCCATGATTGAACACCCGCTTTCTCTATTTTTACCAGCTCCTCTTGATGATACTTTTTTAAATCTATATAATCAACCGCACCTGCATGAATATGGCTTAAACAAGATTATTCCGAATACGGTCTGCGTTTTACAGATCTATTTCTGTTATAGTTGCTTTACCTAGGAGGTGCTATTTATGATAAAAAAAGATGAACAATTTATTAAAGTTGCGATTGAAATGGCTTTAAAGGCTAGAGAAGAGGGAAATGAACCATTCGGTGCAATTTTGGTGAAAAATAATGAAATAGTAATGTATGGAGAAAATAAAATAAACAGTCATTGTGATCCAACACACCATGCTGAAATTGGACTAATACGCACCTTTTGCTCTGAAAACAACATTTTTGATCTGAATGAATATACTTTGTACACCAGCTGTGAACCTTGCGTAATGTGCACAGGAGCTATGGTATGGGCTAATTTAGGGAAAGTAGTCTATAGTGTGTCCCATGATCAGCTAGCAGAAATTGCCGGCAGCAATATAATGATTTCATGTAAAGAAGTTATCGATAAAAGTCCGCATAAACCGGTCGTAATTGAACAAGTACTAAATGCCGAAGGCCTAAAAGTCTTCGATGGTTATACATTCTCCCATTAACTCCTGAATATTTTCAGGGACCTGTATATTTGAACTTCTGTCCTAGATACCCGATCTACTCCTTTTCTATTGAAGCGTCCAGATGAAGCGTCCAGAAAAAATAACGGAATGTTGACGCCGGTTATATAATCCGTATAATCAACTTCAGAGGATTATATCTTCAATTTGAAATAACCCACTCAAACTTCATCCAAGGGAGTGTGAGCTGCGTATCACCGGTATGCCTCTGAAGTCCAACGGAACCATATGCAGCGTAGCCACCAAATAATGTGTTAACATCCTTTCTATTAAGTACATATGTGCGAAAAGGGTGTTTAAGGAGTATATTAAGAATTAACATTCTCGGAGCAGGATGCTCACAAAACTTGGCGTATGCTTTTGAGGCAGGTTTATTTCGAAGCTGAATCGCAGGGTGTACCGCTAAATAACTTTTAGGAGGCAGCAGGTCATGAGCCAAATCACTGATATTATGGAATTTAACAAGAAATTCGTCGAACAAAAAGAATACGAAACCTATCTGACCAGCCGCTTTCCTGACAAAAAGATGCTGATTATCACCTGTATGGACACAAGACTTGTAGAGCTTCTGCCAAAGGCTATGAATTTCAAGAACGGGGACGTCAAAATCATCAAAAACGCCGGTGCCGTTATATCCCAGCCTTTCGGCAGCGTAATGCGCAGCGTGATGGTAGCCCTGTATGAGCTGGATGCGGATGAGGTAATTGTCGTAGGTCACTATGAATGCGGGATGGCTTCACTAAATGCAGACAAAATGATCAACTCCATTAAATCACGCGGAGTATCCGAGCAGGTGTTGTCCACTCTGGAGAACTCGGGAATTAAGCTCACGAAGTGGCTGCGCGGGTTTGACAATGTAGAAGAAGGGGTAATTCAGACTGTGGAGCTGATTAAGCGCCATCCTTTACTCCCCCCAAACGTACCTGTTCACGGCATGATCATCGATCCGGCTACCGGAGCGCTTGAACTGGTGTCTGACGGTTACGTGGAGAACAAGGCAACTCTCTGATAATCTGCTGCTTGCGTGGATCAAACGATCCGCGCATTTTTTTTGCCCCCAGCCCCCTCTCCTTCCACTATCTGTTAATTGTAATTGTGATATTTAAAATTGAAACTTCCTGTTGTGTGCTGCGTATTACCGGGCAGATACACAAAATTCATGTGGAGCAGTTGCTTCCAACACCTTTAGGAGGGTACTTGTACTCAATGAAACCAATGAAACGCGTAATGATGATTCTTATGGCTTTTACCCTGTTTTTTGCAGTTACCGCTCCGGACTTTGCGGATGCGAGACGCGGTGGCGGTGGCTTCAAATCAGGAACCCGCGGATACACCACGACTCCGAAGAAATCAACTACAAATAATGTGAAACAAAGCGATAGCACGGCAGGAACAAAAGCCGGAACAGCCGGCAAAGCAATCCGTGGATTTTTCAGCGGCGGAAGCTTAATGAAAGGTCTGATGATCGGCGGAATCGCCGGCCTCCTCTTCGGTGGTATGTTCGCCGGCATGGGCGCCTTCGGGAACCTGATCGGATTCGCCATCAATATGCTGGCCATCTACCTGGTCGTAATCATGATCATGTCCTTCTTCCGCCGCAGAAAAGAACGGCGCAGACTACAGGAACAGGGTGGACGTTACTAACATGGGGACTACCACTCTTAGCATGGACGAGATTATTAATGCCATCTGTATGCATATGGCTGAACGCAAGAGCGTTCGGGTACAGGATGTCCAGGTGGAGCTTAGCTGGGAAGAAGAAACCGGATACACCGCAGAAGTGTGGGTAGAAGGCCGCAGCCAGTTCCTGGTGGAGTCCAATATGATCGAAGCAATCCTACGCTACACGCACAGTGAGTATGGCATTCGTGCCTACCGTGAAGATGTCCGGCTGGAACTGGATGACGAGATCACGGCGGTTGTGAATACGTCAACTGTATAGTTCAAAAAAGAGACAGCACCTTGGCTGTCTCTTTTTTTCCGGTGATGCTTCTATTCATAAAAATATTGTGTGATTACCCCTGAGCCACCGGCAACATTTACCTCGGCGTATGCTCCATTGATCAGCGTCATTTGCGGGGGAACATGACCATAATCCAAATCGTAAACAACGGGTAACTGCAGTTCTTCGGACAATTCTTTATATGCATCCTCTGCCGTGTAATTGTCTATGGGTGTGTTGGTGCCGCCTCTGCCAAACATCACACCGGAACAGTTCTCGAACCAGCCCGCCAGCTTCATCTGCACCAGAGAGCGGCGTAGATCCACTGAGTTCAATTCACAATACTCCAGATACCAAATGACCGGTTCCTGATGAATGAAGGCTTCTTGAAAGTGACGTACATCGCCGTAAGGTGTGCCTATGATATGACGGATGATATCTACGCAGCCGCCAAGCAGCCGGCCCTTGAGAGACACAGCAGCACCTGAGACTGTCTTCCACTGTGTTCTGGTATTTAGATGGAATAGGGACGGTGAGGGTTCCGCCCCCTCCACCTCCTGATGGTAGTTCAGCGAAGAGCGCTGGACGACCGATTGTCCACTCGCGGTGGATAACACCGTCTGCCACATCCCTGTAGTCTGGTCTGTAATCTTTCCACGCAAATCTCCAAAACTTGGTCCATGCGCGGTCGCTACCCCTGTCCGCAGGGTGATCACAAGCAGCAGCAGGCTAATATCGGAGAAGCCCATGATCCATTTGTTCCGCACCTTCCCAAAGTCGATATGCTCCAGCATCTCGACCAGCAGCTCTCCGCCCCAGGGCGGAATGATCAGGTCAATCGCGTCATCACTCATCATCTGATTGAACTCAGTGCCACGCTCCTTGCCGGACGCGGATTTGGCCTTGTCATGCTTATAGACCGTATCGCCGCAAATAACCTGAAACCCTCTCTCCCTCATACGGTTGCAGGCTTCCCCAAACAGTTCCACAGATCCTGGGCCAACCCCTGCCGAGGATGCGGTCACACCAATGGTTGCTTTTTTTTCAAGTACAGGGTATGTAATCATCTTGAACCTCCTATAACTTACTTGCTTTATACTTAGTCTATCATTCTCCGGCGTTTTCTGGGCAAAAAAAAACATGAACTTAGATTCGGCACACTGCCGGTCATCCGGTTCATGTCTTTTGGAACTTAGAAAGAGTCAGATCAAGGATATGGCCAGCAGTTCGAACAGCACCAGCGGCAGAATCCCATTATTATTGACGGGTCCAGGGTAAGGGTAGCCCGGGCCTGGATAAGGCTGGTAATAGGGATTGTAGTATGGATTGTAATATCCGCGCTCCATATCTGTGGTCCCCCCCACCATGAGATATAGATGTTTGCTGTCCATTCCGGCAATCGTTCCTTCATGCATCTGACCGTCAATCGTCTGAACATTGACGGTGTGGTTGAGATAAGGCTTACAGGAGTGGTGCAGGGAATCGCGGACCCGGTGCAGATGCTGGACAACGGCGGGATCGGCCTGATAGATCAACGTTGCAGGCTGGCCGGACTGATAGAATGACATAGCTTTATAACCTCCGTAAATGGATTTGCTCCATTCTATGCATCTGCCCAGAGCACGGTGCCTATGTGGTGAGCCAGGTTTATGGAAGAGCCAGCTTCTCCACCCGAATGTTCACAACAGCCAGCGTCAGGCCAAGCATGTTCTCCACAGCACTGCGGACATTATGCTGCAGACTTTTACATACCTCTTGAATCCGGCAGCCATAATCCACTATGATTTGAAGATGAACGGCAACCTCCTCCTCTGTCACTTCCACGGACATTCCTTTTGCCCCGATTTTACTTCCCAGAAGTTTGGCCAGATTCCCCGTAACGGAACTCCCGGACATTCCTGCGATCCCCGGAGTATCCATAACTACATAGCTAATAATTGCCGATATCACCCGATCAGAAATATCAACGAGCCCTTTTTGAACACCTTGATCCATGGTAAGTTCCTCCTCAAAGTTTGATTAGTTCAAGCATCATCCGAATCACTTCGTACAAAATTCATTTCGAAAGCATGCGCCTATTACTAAGTACAGATAGGTTTACTCTCCTGAATCCGCAGCCAGCTGAGGCTCTTCCGGCCAGCGCTGCCGGATAAACATCTGGTACAGCTTCACTGTAATAATTTTGAGCATCATATAGACCGGAATAATCAGGAGTATACCGATAATACCGCCAAAATCCCCACCGGCCAATACCAGAATAATCGTAGTAATCGGATGGATATCAAGGCTTTTTCCAAAAATATAGGGTGCTACCAGGTTATCCTGAATCTGCTGGGCAACAAGCACAACCACAATGGACCAGACTGCCGTTGAAGGTGACTCAAACAGTCCGATAATTAAGATAGGAACTGTTGACAGAATGGCTCCTATAAAGGGAATAAAGTTCATCAACACAGCTAGCAGTGTCAGGAGAAGCGCATAAGGCAGGCCTATAATCAAAAACCCTATATACATCAATACGCCAAGGGCCAGATTCACCAGTACTCTGCCTACGATAAATCCGCTGAGCGCCCCGTCAATGTCGGAAACCACCCCAGCACCTTCAGCCTGAAAACGTTTTGGGAAAAAGCTCACCACTTTTGCGCCGAATTTACCACCTTCCTTGAGCATGTAGAACAAAAGAATAGGAAAAGTAAACAACACCATGGCAAAATTGGATACAAAAGAGAACAACTCCGATACAGAACTCGACATCAGGGAAAAGCCTTTATTCAGATAATCCATCAGTTGGCCCGCCGGATTCATATCCGCAGGAATCAGCGAAGACAACAGCTTGCTGTCCTCCAGCTTCTTCAGTTGTTCGCCCACTGCCGTGAACACGTTTGGCATATTATTGCCGAGATTCACCAGCTGATTCTTCAGCGATGGCCAAACTCCTACACTGAAGCAAATGAACAGCACGGCTATGATCAAATAGACCAGCAAAATAGCTGCCGTACGGTTCAGCTTCCGCGACTCCAGCAGATCAATCAGCGGCCGCAGCAGATAATAGAAGAACACCGCCAGCATTAAAGGCACGATGACCACACGGAATAACGAGAAAACCGGTGTGAAAATAAAATTCACTAGGGTGCCTACATAAATAATTCCCAGCACCAAAAGCACAGCGATACAAATGCGGATAAACAAATTTAATTTGGCCATGACCCTCTCCCGTTCCTGAATTCATCCTGCCGTCCTACTTTGGAATACGGACAGTGAATACCGTTGGTTCTCCCTCTCTGCTCTCAAGCGTAAGCGAACCTCCCATCTTCTCTACGTTTTTCTTCGCAATGGATAATCCAAGCCCGGTTCCGCCACTTGCCGTCCGGGATTCGTCCCCACGTACAAACGGATCGAAAATCGTTGACCAGAGCTCTTTGGGGATGCCTATTCCGTTATCTGCAATCTCTATACGAACCTCTGTATCCTCCGGGATGACGGTTACCCGCAGGCTGGTCCCTTCGGGATTGTAGGCCAGCGCATTGGAGATCAGATTATTGATAACACTTGCGAACAGCTCCGGATCATAGCGGGCATATACTTCTTCATCTGGAACCTGAAGCTGAAGCTGGAAGTCCTTTTGCTCAATTTCGCCATAGGTATCAGCAACAATCTCCCGCAGATGATCCCCCAGCTCCAGCCGTTCGGTATGAAGAATGAAATCCGGGGAGTCCAGCTTCAGCAGCTCCAGCATATGCTGGATCAGCTTCGTCACCTGCACCGATTTGGTATAAATATAGTTCAAGTATTTCGTCTGGCGTTCAGGATCAGTCCCCCGTCCTTCCATCAAAGCCTGTGCATAGCCCTGGATACTCGTTATCGGTGTTTTCAGATCATGGGACAAGTCCACCATCAGCCTCTGCTTGCTTTTCTCAGCCTTCCGCTTCTCTTCTGTTGTCTTCTCAATCACGTCGGCCATATAATTGAAGCTCTCACCGATCCGGAGGAATTCTGTCTCGGCATACAGCGCAATCCGTGTGCTGTAGTGCCCTTCCATCATCTGCTTCAGACCGAGATTCAGCACCCGGAGCGGCTTCTTGATGCGTCTTGTGACCCAATAGCTGTATACAAAAATCAGCATGAGAATTAATCCGCTGACCATAAACACATAGAAAAACACAGAATGATTCAGGTAAGAAACCAATACAACGTTGTTAATGGATACTTTGATTACACTTCGGGGGATTTTGAGCAGCAGCCAGGTTGCCTGGCCCTCTCCATCAAGTTGGGTAATCGAATAGTAATAAGGCTGATCCGTGCGGTTCTCTAATCCCAGAAAGAGACTATTCTCATCATAGGAGAGGGGCTGATCCTGCTTCTCTCCTATGACGCGGATCACCTGTTTATCGGAATCAAGGAGCTCCAGCCACCCCCCGCTATGCAGCAGCCGTCTGCTCTGAGGGCCCTCGCCCAGCTCTTCCCGGTAATCCCCAGCCTCAACGGAAAGATTCGGGTCCGTGAGCTGTTTGTTCAGAATCAGATGGGTGATATCCTTCTGGATGAACAGGTAGACTATCAGTACAATCATCAGCAGCATACAGTTGAACAGCAGGAAATCCAGCGTAAGGGACGTTTGCAGCGGACGGTTATCCCTACTTTTCCACGGGTGCTTCAATTTTGTACCCCAATCCCCTGATCGTCTTCAGGTATTCCGGCTTCTTGGAATCACGTTCAATCTTATCCCGGATATTACTGATATGCACCATGATGCTGTTATCTTCATAGACGTAAAAGTCTTCCCATACGGCTTCGTAAATCTTCTTCCGGGTGAAGACCCGGCCCGGCTGTTCCATCAGCAGTTCCAGAATTTTGTACTCTGTAGAGGTCAAGCTAACCGGCTCTCCTGACACCTGTACCTGACAGCTGCTCCGGTCGAGCAGCAGGCGTCCGAGCACGATCTGCTCTTTCTTCGCTTCTTGTACCGCCGGGGCGTCAAACTGGTGAACCCGCCGGAGCATTGACCCCACACGGGCGACAATTTCCAGCGGATTGAACGGTTTGGAAATATAGTCATCCGCCCCCAGCTCAAGCCCCAGGATTTTATCATGATACTGGCTTTTGGCTGATAGAAACAGCACTGGAAAATGATTGTTTTCACGGATTCGCTTCAGCAGCTGCAGCCCGTCCATGCCCGGCATCATAATATCGAGAATCGCCAGATCAACGGTATGGCTCTGCATCAGCTTGAGCGCCTCGTTCCCGTTCTGTGCTTGCAGAATGTTGTATTCCTTCTCCAGATAGAGCTGCAGTAGCTCTACAATTTCCGATTCATCATCGGCAATCAGAATGGTATACATCGTGAATCCCCCTCTATCTTTTTCCGCAAGGTGCGTTAATTGTAACTATAGCCTGCCATTCTTTATCCTGCCTAAACCAAATCTTAAGAATAGATAAAGTTTACTGAATCAAGTGGAAAGGAATTGAAGGATAATATATAGCATAAAACATATAAAATCTTAAATTTAAAAAAGCCGCACACCGGGCGAATCCCAGGTACGGCTTGACTGGTGAGGTGCGGAGCGGTGGTTAAAAAGCCACGCCGATTCCGCCTTCTCCGGCATATGTACCCATCACAGGTCCCATACTGGAGAAGAGGATCTCTTTGAAGGGGTGCTTCTCAAGAATACGCTCCTTGATCTCCAGCGCAAGTTTTTCACAATTGCTGTGTACAATAGCGATAACCGCCTTTTCGTAATCATGCTGTTTGTCTTCGAGCTTAGCCAGCAGATGGGTTAGTGCCTTCGGAAGACCCCGTGTCTTCTCAACCACCTCGACAGTCCCCTCGTCGCTGATCTTCAGCAGCAGCTTAATATTCAGCACGGAAGCCACTGCACCGGATAACCGGTTCAGACGTCCGCCTTTGATTACATTCTCCAGGGTATCCAGGGTAAAGTAGGCGGTCACTTCCTCCGCTTTGTTCAGAACCATAACCTTAAGCTCTTCCAGGCTTGAACAGGTCAGTGACCATTTAGCCGTCATGGCGACAAGGAGGGATAAGCCCCCGGAAAAGGTTTTGGAATCTATAATTTCAATCGCATTGGGATGACCTTCTTCTTCATACATCTCCTTGGCAATCAATGCGGTCTGATAAGTGCTGCTTATATTGGATGACATACAGACGACCATAATGTCAGTGCCTGCTTCCACTTCTTTGAACTTGTTCAGGAAGACTTGCGGACTGGGACTGGCCGTCTTCGGCAGCTCTTTGGAGTCCCGCATTCTGGCATAAAAAGCCTTCGTATCCGTATCTTCGGGCATAAGCTCATGCTCGAAGTGAACGGGCAAGTGAATGATATCAACATTATATTTCTCCGCATATTCAAGGGGTAAATCCGAACCGCTGTCGGTAATGATCTTGATGGGCATCAGAGTGCTCTCCTTTCAATTCTATACTATTATAGCCAGCCTGTTAGGCAATCAATAGTACATTTTATAACTTGTCAAAAAGCTTGTTTTATGCTTTCCGATCTTTCTTAACGGTTCGTGATGTGATATGGTGAAAGTATAAGCCTACAGAAATGGAGTGTAATCATGAGTAAGGGAAGAGTATGGAATAAAGGCAAACATAACGGAAGAGGTCTATCGAAGAAAAATATAGCGTCAGAGGAAACAGAGGGCCAGGCGCAGCCAGCAGAGGCTCCTGAGGAGAGTTTCATTCCGCGCATTGATACGGTCAAGCCGATGAACCGTAGCAACTGGGTAACCCGGCCGTCCCGGACGACTCCTAAGGAGCCGGAGAAGAAGTCATAAACCCGTTAAGGAATTGAATTTCCAGCGAGAAATATAAGGATCATATCTGGCGTGAAGCGTACAATATTGCGGCAAAAAACAGGCAGCAGCGTAATTCCTACGCCACTGCCTGTTTGTCGTATCCTCATAGACATTCATAACTGTTCCCTGAATCTAATGTCAGATCACTAATCGCCAGACTTTTGTAACTAGAGATTCACACTCTTCATACTCTGTTCCGGATATCGGGTTCCGGCAGCCACTCCTAGGGGAGCAGCATCATTAATACTCTTGAGATCGTCATCATTTAGGCTGACATCCAGTGAACCGATGTTCTCTTCCAGATATTTCATCCGCTTCGTACCGGGAATCGGAATAATGTCGTCACCCTGCGCCAGCAGCCAGGCCAACGCCAGCTGAGAAGGCTCGCAATCCTTCGCTGCTGCTATCTCACGGATGCGCTTCACCAGATCCAGATTCCTGGCGAAATTCTCCCCTTGAAAACGCGGAGAAAAACGACGATAGTCGTCTTCCGCCAAATCCTCGAATGTTTGAATTTGACCGGTGAGGAATCCCCGGCCCAGCGGGCTGTACGGAACAAAACCGATGCCAAGCTCACGGCAAACAGGCAGGATCTCATCCTCCACGTCGCGGCTCCATAGCGAGTACTCTGTCTGCAGCGCCGTGATTGGATGAACCGCATGGGCGCGGCGGATTGTTCCGGGAGCCGCTTCTGACAAACCGAGGAAGCGGACTTTCCCGGCCGTTACGAGATCAGCCATTGCACCTACAGTCTCCTCGATCGGTGTGTTAGGATCTACCCTGTGCAGATAGTATAAATCGATATGATCTACGCCCAGACGCCGAAGGCTGGCATCACAGGCAGACTTCACATATTCAGGACGGCCATTTACACCGAGCATTGTCCCTTCTGCACTCCGCACATTGCCGAATTTGGTGGCGAGCACCACATGATTCCTGTGCCCCTTAATCGCTTGTCCCACTAATTCTTCGTTCTTCCCGACCCCATACATATCTGCTGTATCCAAAAAAGTCACACCCAGATCAAGGGCCCGGTGGATGGTGCGGATGGATTCCGCTTCATCCCGACCGCTGTAAAAGTCGGACATCCCCATGCAGCCCAGTCCCAGCGCGGAAACCTGCAGCTTGCCACTTCCCAGAATTCTGGTTTTCATTTCCAAACCGCCTCCTTTATTCTAATTATCATACCATAGGAGCTTCCAATGCTTAAATTTCAGTCCCGCTAATGATGTAAATAGGAACACAAAAAAGAACACCACCAAAGTGATGCCCTTCATCTCAAACTTATGTTATTTCAACCTATCATCGGCTTTCTTACAACTCAAGCGACTCCCCATAGGCAAGCGGTGATCCCTTGATCCCGGCCTCGCTCAGTGCCTGAACAAAAGCTCCAACATCCTGCACGATGGGCGGAAAAGTATTGTAGTGAATCGGCAGCACGTGTTTGGCTCCCAGCCATTTGGCGGCGATTAGCGCATGCTCAGGACCCATGGTGAAATGTCCACCAATCGGCAGAATCGCCAGATCGATGTCATAGAGCTCGCCGAACATTTTCAAATCTCCGAAAAGTCCGGTGTCTCCCGAATGCAGAACGGTGCGTCCTTCCGCCTCAATAATGAAGCCCGCAGGTGTACCTCCATAGATGCGCTGTCCATCCTCTAATGTAATACTTGAAGTGTGGAACGCATGGATCATCGTCGCCTTCGCAAAACCAAAATCAACCGTCCCCCCGATGTTCATCCCAATGGTCTGGACACCCTTCCCTTCCATATAGCCTGCCAGCTCCACATTCGCCACAACCGGTACATTATTCTGCAGTGCAATCGGTGCTGCATCCAGAATATGATCCACATGAGCATGTGTCAGCAGCACCATATCCGTCTGAATATCCTCCGGTTTGGTAACCGCAGCAGGATTGCCTCTGAGAAACGGATCGATAATCAACGACTTACCGTTCACCTCAATCTGTATACAGGAATGGCCATGATAAATGATTTTCATAAGTATCTCTCCTCTTCTCAAGTAGAATTTCAATAGGACAAATGGACTCATCCGTGCAAAAACTCAAAGTTTGCGATACAATGACACCAAATAGTTAGAAGTCCGGTCATCACCTGAAAACAATGATATAACATAAAATATAACGTTCGTATGTTTTTATGATATATCCATCAATGCCTATTGTCAAGAGAGGTGTGAAGAACGTTGCTGTCCGTTGAAAAAACCATGCTGTTTCTGTTATCCAAAGTGGAGCAGATGGGCGCCCAGCAGTTTGTAGAGATCTACCAACAAAGGGGGTATACCTCCACCTATATCCGCAATGCCTTATCCCGCCTGAAAAAGGAAGGTTATATTGCATCCCCGTCGCGCTCATGGTATCAAGTTACAGCAGCCGGCCTTGCATACATCATGGCGATTAACAGCAAGCCCGCCCGTTATCAGGAGCAGTGGGATCAGACCTGGGATGTGGTCATGCTCGAAGTCCCTGAATCCGAACGCAAAAAACGCGACCTGTTTCGTTCGGCGCTTTTGCAGCTAGGCTATGGACCTCTATATAATAGTGTGTACATTTCTCCATGGAATTACCGCAATGAAGTGGCTGCACAGATCCGGAAGCTAGAGCTGGAAGGCAAGGTATCTATCCTGCAGGGCCAATTCCTGGAAGGCTCGATTACACCGCTCAAAGCACAGTCCATCTGGCAACTCGATAAGATCCATACCTTATATCAGGAGAAATCAGACTGGCTGCAGCAGGAGTTTGCTCCTTTGATGCATGAGGCGCTTGAAGCCGGGCAGCCTTTACAGCTTTTCCGGTTATATCTGCAGATGGGCGAAGAATTAAGCGGGATGTTCATGACCGACCCGTACCTCCCGGATGAACTGCTGCCGGACGATTGGTCAGGCAAACGCGTTCTTCAACAAATGAAAGAACATGCAGCTACACTCGCTAGAGCGATTCCTGAGGATTCTTTTTATACACCATTTATCAGATGAGCCGAATGAGCTGCGGCAGATGAAGAAGCTGACCAATGGTTGGCTTTTTTGTGGTGCGCCGGAAGTAAGCATAAACTACAAAAAGCAGCCCAAACTGCAGGCTGCCCTTCATATTAACGCTAAACTTCTCGATGACCGGAGACTAGAAGCTCCCTGACCGCTTCCATATTCGTAACCGGAGCACGGCAGGCGAAGTTCTTGCAGATATAAGCCGTGGCTTCACCGTTTATGGCCGGTTTGTCCGCCAGATGCGGCAGCAGACGGAGAATCCCTTCGGCATCCCCTTCCCAGTTGACAAGGAGTGCAGCATCCGGCAGATACGCCTGCTGAACCTGGGCCAACATGCTGTGGAGGGCAGCGTCTTCCCGCTTGCCGGACAGCACCCATTCCCTGCCGCCAGAAGCCATCGCCAGATGGGCCTGCAAATACATGGCGTAGCCCGGCGGATAAGCAGATGCTGCCGCAGCCATCACTGCTGCTGTATGCTCAGCAACCATCTTCAGTTCTACATCCTGGCTCATCACCGACAGCTTCCATAGCAGCTTCGCAGCCACCGAGTTTCCCGAAGGAAGCGCTCCGTCATACCACTCTTTGGAACGGATCGGCAGTTCTTCCCCATCATGCCCCGTGAAAAAGAATCCGCCGTTCTCCTTATCAACGAACAGCTCCAGCAGTCCATCCTTCAGGGTCAACGCCCGCTCCAGATAGACGGATTGACCCGTCGCCTCGTACAGCTCAGTCAGGCCCCAGATCATAAACGTATAATCATCCAAATAAGCGGGAATCGCAGATTCACCGTCCCGGTATCGGGCCAGCAGCCTGCCGTCATCCCGCCGCAGCTTGTCCCAGATAAAGTCTGCCGCTGCTATTGCGGCTTTGGCATACTCAGGCTTTTGCAGAGTCTTCGCTCCCTTCGCCAGCGCCGCAATCATCAGCCCGTTCCAGGAAGTGAGCACCTTGTCATCCTTTGACGGATGGACACGCTGCTCCCGGTAGGCGAACAGCTTCTCACGCCACTCCTCCATCCTTGTCCGGAGACCCAGCGGATTCATACCCAAACGCTCCGCCATCTCGTCAGGCAAGTCCCGCAGCAGATTCGGAATATTCTCACCTTCAAAGTTCCCCTCAGGTGTAATTCCGTACACATGGCAGTAGGAGTGCATATCCTCCAGGCCGAGCGCCTCTTCAATCTCGTCACGGGAGAAGACGTAGAACTTCCCTTCCACCCCTTCGGAATCGGCATCCTCCGCTGAGTAGAAGGCACCCTCCGGCGAAGTCATATCACGCTCAACATACGCAAAGATCTGCTCAGCGACCTCCGCATACAACGGTTTCTTCGTGATCTGGTAAGCCTCCAAATAAGCAATCGCCAGCAGTGCATTATCGTAGAGCATTTTCTCAAAATGCGGCACCAGCCACTCCCGGTCCGTGGAATAACGCGCGAACCCGAAGCCCACATGGTCGTACATGCCGCCCCGGTACATCGACTCCAGCGTCTTCTCGACCATACGCAGCGCTTCCGGCTGGTTGTATGTCTGGCTATAAGCCAGCAGGAACGACAGATTATGAGGCGAAGGGAACTTCGGCGCATTGCCGAACCCGCCATAATCCTCATCGAATTGACGGTGGTACAGCTCATAGGCTTCGTGCAGCAGCTCTTCCCCGGGAATTCCCCCACTGCCTTCACTGTCACCTAGCGAGTTCTTGCGGTCCAATGACTGAAGATCCGCGAGCAGATCGTCTCCTAGCTTGTCCAGTGCTTCACCATCCTGCTCCCATTTGCGGTGAATCTGCTCCAGCACATCCATCAGCCCAATGCGCCCGAACATCTGCCGCTTCGGAAAATACGTCCCCGCATAAAACGGCTTTTTCTCCGGCGTCAGTAGCACCGTTAGCGGCCACCCCCCGCTCCCCGTCAGCGCCTGACACACCGACATATACAGCGCATCAATATCCGGCCGCTCCTCGCGGTCTACCTTGATGGCGACATAGTGATCGTTAAGAAGCTTCGCTACTTCCTGGTCTTCGAAACTTTCGCGTTCCATTACGTGACACCAATGGCAAGTTGACTAATCCACCACTACGAATACCCAACAGATAAGAAAATAGGTTTATTTTCTCGTCTCGCGGTATCAAACGCTTCTTCACTCCACGCATACCAGTTGACTGGATTATGTGCATGTTGGAGCAAATACGGCGATTTCTCGGCGATTAATCTGTTGGGGTTGTGATTCGTTGTCATGGGGCATCACCTCTTTTCGTTGTAGGATTGTTGGAAAAATAAAGCTTAGTGGTATTTTACCCAAATGGGTGGGGAAAGTCGCATGGGATAGAAAAATGTAACTCTTAAGAATAGGGTTACCTAAGATTGGGTTGAACTGAAAGTGTTGTTCTCAAGCGGTTATTGATTTCATTAATAAAAACCATTGGACTTTGTAAAATAGCAAAAAAAGAAAAAACGGCAGCTATGAAAAACAAAAGTTCCCCGTCAGTTCAGCTACTTACACTCTTTATGATGCGGTTCACGGCAATGTACCTAAGCACAAAGTACAGTTTGACCATATAATTTACATCAAAAATATAAGAACAAAGCCACCCCTGACTATTGAGTGGTTTCTTTGGATAGAACACGTTATAGTATATGTTCCTTATATTTTTCTTTGAATTGTTCAGGTATTTGTTCGTAGATTTGAAGTGGTATTCCGCATTCATTTTTCAGCCTTATTTCTTGATCTTTCTCATATTTATCAAGAAACTCCCAATATGCAATAAACACATCATCTTCGTATATGAACTCCATCCACCCATCTGCAAACAATTCATCGTTGGAATTAAACACCATGATACTAGAGAAGTTCTCAACTGCACCATCTAAGTATTTGGTTCTATGACCTTCTATACAACATTCAGACCAATCAAATTTATATTCATCTTGGATTATCCCATAACATTTTAAGTCCTCGGATAACTGCCTTTCCACTTCTGCTCTCAAGTTAATACCCATACAATCAGCAAAACTTAAATTTATATAATCTGGTTTCACCTGAGTTCCTCCTAACCAAAAAGTTCCTTCATCGTTTAACCTTGATCCACGAAATAGTCATACGGGAGATCACTCTTATCATGTTCTGGCTCATTAGGTTCATACCAGTTCTTATTTCCTTTATTTGCTTCTAGCCTAGAGCATTTACCGAACACGCATCCACATGTACCATTATCTAGCCAAAAAAAGCAATACTTCTTTGGACACTTCATCAGCCGTGTACCTCTCTAGTAACTTGCAATGTTATTCTTCATCTTCGTTTGTATGTCTGATTCCTCCGCCAAAAAGCCAACCCTTAGATTCCATCCAATCAATAAACATTTCATAAAACTCTGCTTGATCTATATCGCCATCTTTTGCGAAAACATAGCCCTCAATTCTAATACCTTTACTCATTGAACTTACCCCTTATAATAAAATAGTGCTTATACATAACCTTAAAGACATTCATCTTCTATTACTGGTATACAAGGCGATAAATAAGGGTCTTCACGAAGTGTTACTTGACCACGAACCAATACATACACTTGAAACTTATTATCGAATCCACTTTTGTCTTCATCGTCCCAAATATGTAGAAGTCCATATGAACCTGATGCTTCTTCTGCAATATAGCGATATAGATACAATAAGTCGTTAGCTTCTTGTGCTTTATGATTAGTTAAGCCTGATACAACCACTTGATATTCCCCATTTACTGCGTGTAGATGAAGAATACCATTACACCATTGGAGATTATGAATATATTCATTAATGTTATGAATTTTAATTTCCAAATCCTTTTCATCATCACAGGTTGGTGTTTCTCGAACAGTCACCCATCCATGATATTCATACATTACATATTCACCCACTTAGATAAAATCATTCTTTCATATTGTACCATATGCTGGAAAGGGGCGTATGCCCCGTGTCCAACGGACTTGGCCAGTGCAGGGTTGTCTGCTAACTCTACTTCCTCGAAATGCCGCTGCAGACCAAGGGCCGTATGGCCCATAGCGTTAATACTCTGTTATCTGAAGGAACCAACTTCTTTGAAATAGCCTAACGCTTGGAATTACGTTTGTTTATGCTTTCTATAGCAAAGTTCGATGATTCTCTAATATCACGTATTTTATTTACAGATAACTCATTTAAAAGATCCAAATCTTCAACAATCCCAATATCAGATAATGTAGAAATGGAATAAATGATAGAATCTTTATTCTTCTTAATATCCTCTTTGAATCTTAGTATTAATTTCAGAATAATTTTTCTAGCTTTTGGATTTCTTGTCTTCTTAAGAGCATTAATTGCAGAGTGCCTTATTATCCAAACTTTATGATGTACAAATTGAAAAATTTGGTCTAATTCTATTGAATTAGGCTTATTTAGTTCCGAGATTCGATCTAACATGCTACTAATCACATATTTGTCCGATTCTAGTTTTAATTGATTAATTAGGAACTGAAGTACCTCATCGTTCTCATGTATTTGTAGTAATTCAGAAAGAATGAAGTATGCAGCTTTCCTAAATGACTTCACCTCCTGACCACCAGAACTTCTAATCTGTTCTACTAAAATAGGAATTAAATCTTCATCAATTAATAACTCCGCTTCTCTATGTGCATTAAAACTGATTGATTCGTCTGAACTTTTAGCATTATCAATAGTGGTCATTCGATTAATAAGATTTCGTATGTATTTTTCTTTGTCTTCATCTCTATCTTTATCTATATCTATATTTTTAGAAAAATCAAGAAAGAAATTTATGAGTTTCCTCTTCATTTAATCCCTTCTTTCGGTTTTCGGTTCTTTCAGATAACACTGTATTTACGAACTTCACGAAAATTATCCAATTTAAAGTATTCGCGAAGTAATTGAACTATCCTGCCCGTAAGTTTAATACACTAGCGACACACTTATTTTGAATTGTTATTTTAAAATGGTAAGAATCTGATGCATTTAACGAGGCGTCAAAATAGATTCAACGAGGAAGGAAAAGAATGTGATAAAGGAAAGTAATTTAGTAGGGGATGATGTAAAACTAAGAGTAAAAAGAGTGGAATTCGCCGACGTGGTACCAATGGTAAGTTGGCCGACTGACAGGAAGATCGGCTTGTTTTCAGACTTCGCTTTGGTAAAAGCTTCTTTCCCCCATAGATACCAATCCACGGGGTTGTGGGCGTGTTGTAGTAGATAGGGGGACTCTTCATATATAAATCGATTAGGCTGTTGGCCTTCTTTGATCACCATTTATGTAGCCTCCTTATGCGGCATGTGCCTCTGTTAGTATTACCCGTTGAATGGCAAAAAGACACCAACAAGGGCTAGTGCCTCGGTTCGCTTATGTTCGAGTCCATTAAAGGTGAGTACTAACCTCTAAGCCTTGTTACCACAACTAACAGTACAATAATTCCGAGCAAAATCAGCCAGCTTACTGGGTGACCGAAATTTAATCCCCAGCCGACTCCGAACCTTTTCTCGACGATTAGGTTTGGATCCTTACGATTGAAATAAATCATACCTAACAGCCATTTATCATCATCATGGACAGGTCTGACATTGGCGCTATCGGCAGATCGCTCCAAGCGGCTTTCGCTCTGACCCGCCCAGAACGATATGGCGAAGTAGTATAGCATGATGAAGGTTATTATGATTAGGATAATGGGGATAGCGAAATTGATGTTAAGCAGAGATATCATGTTTAGTTGCACGACCGAGAACAGGATAACTAATAAGAAGTTTGCTGTAATCATAAAATATGACCAAGCACGGCGGAATGTTACGTCTTGTCTGATGGAACGGTTAGGATCAGCGGCTTGAACCTGTGGCTTCACTCTGCGAATACTCCAATTCTCAAATATGAACAAAAGTGTTATGAACACTTGTATTATCGCAGGCATAAACACAGAACTATAAGATTTAGCTGCATAGCGGTCTGCGTCCCAACTGCTGTTGAAATGGATCGGAATCTGATCTGGAATCTGATCGTAGTGGCGTAGCGCAGTTACAATACTAACAACAATAACTAAAACATGAATGATGAACCAAATACTAGACAACCCAATGTTTCTTTTCTGAAATTCAGTATCCACTGCCATGATCGATGGTTCCTGAGCAATCGGCAGCATAGGTAGTAAACTCTTCATTTTGAAATGATAGCTAATGTTTATGACTAGGGAGATTACGACCATGGCGAGAGAATAAGTAACAATGATCCAACTTTGTTGCTTGGAATGTTCATCACCGTATATTAGGCAGAGGATACAAACAATGAATAAGATGGTATGCAAGGTGGCACTAATCTTAGCATATGACTCCCGCATCTGGCGCAGAGGCTCACTGTGGAATTGTACAGCGCTGACGGTGACCCCAAAACTAATCGTCTCTCTTGTTAAATAAGGCATGCCTACCATGAGTACAATGGTAGGTACAAATACAAAGATCATTATTATAACAGGCATTATCGTCATATCATTCGCCTCCTCTTATACATAAGTGTGTATTCGAAAACTCTATAACCCTTATATTATCGGCGATTCACCACTTTGCCTTTTTGCGTATGATTAACCTATTAACTTAGAATAGGTAATCGGCTTGAACATAAATTAATTATAATCGATTTCAGTGACTACATGGGTGAAATTAACATTTATCCAGACCTTTTGTTACGCAGAGCTAATCATCTGAAAACTGAATTATGGCAAGTACTTTATGCAATAGAAAAAGGAGCCCTTTTACAGGCTCCCCTTCGACGGTGTTTGATCGTTCGAGTATCTTTAAAAGTCACACTTCACATCATTAGAAATACTTGGGCACCGCTAGTTCACTTTCCGTTTTAAAGGAATGCTACTAGGCGTGTGTGTTCAGAGATGCTCTGCGACACAACCCCTCGCTTTCAATTGACTTAGTGATTAGTTAAATTCCTCTTGTAGCCCTTGCACCGAATGGTCCAACGGAACCACACCTCTCTTCACACCGTCAAAAATATCTTGCACAGATTTCAAGCTTCTTATACATCGTATGCTCAAACAATTTTAAATCGGGATCGTTAAATATTACCATATTATTCTAAATAAATGAATGACCACACTTTGTTGTCCGTTAATAAAGGAAAGTAATTTAGTATGGGCTGAAAAACTAAAATTAACAGGAGTGGAATTCACCGAAATGACACCAATGGCAGGTGCTATAACCAACGGATAAAAAGATCGGCTTGTCCTCAGCCTTCGCTTTCGCAAAAGCATCATCTCCCCATGGATACCAATCCACGGGGTTGTGGGCGTGCTGGAGCAGGTAGGGTGATTTTTCGTTGGCTAATCTATTGGGTGCATTGTGGGTTGTCATGAGGCATCTCCTCATTTCGGCTGATTTTGGGTAAAGTACATCTAGGGTTAGTTTACCCAAAAAGCTGGGGGAGGGCTCAAGGGATTGTAAAAAGAGGTAATCCAGAGTGACCTTTACCCAATTACTTCGTAAAAGACCGATATCCCCGACTCAAAACGTTACTAAGTGTTTTTAATTATTATTCAGTATTCGTTATTTAAATGAAGTTAGAAAGATCCACGAAACATTAAAGATCTTTCCCATATCACTTTTCCACCCTGGTATACCTTTACTTCATTAATAGCTATTTTTATTGTGTTTATTAATTTTAGAACCACTTTGATATAATCTGCTCCTTCAGGAAGAACTTCCGTAATATGTTCTCTCCCTTTGTAAGTATATGCAATAATAACAGATAAAGGATTGTCACTTGTTGCGCCTTGTCTTTCTATTGTCGCGTGTATTCCGCCTTGTCTCCCGTTATCCCAGCCAGTATCATCTTTAATATTGATCCATTTGGGAAGCGGTTTGTGCACATAACTATATACTGCTGTGATACACTCACGAACATCGTCAACGTATTTTACAGCAAGTTGAGCCTCTAGAAAAAGGTTAACTTGATCAATCTTTGTATGTACGTATATTTTTCTTTGCTCTTTTAAACTTAAGACAACCTGCCATACACCTTCGCCCCAGTTTATTCTAGGTAATCCTAATCTCTCAACTGCTAGATTGACATCGTTTTTAAAACTATATCCTATCTTCTCATCTTCTAAGGCTTCTCTGAATAGCATTTCAAGCACTGTCCATCCAGTAATGATTGTCCATCTTATATAGCTACTCCTATCCCATGAGTTATTAGCTTGTCTTGATAGTGAACAAGCATGGAGTACATCTGTCCATAAGTGGTATTCAGATGAATCTATATGTCTAACAATTTCATTCATTTCAATTAACCTTCCCTTCACCAGAAGAGCATGGGTATTATGGATAAATAAGAACGATATTGCTGCAGGGATTTCAATAATTATAACGTAATATTCACGAAGTTCGTCAAATCAACAAATCTGAAGGAGATGCCTCATAGAGATATTTCAGTTAACGTTCTTGTGTTCACGAACCCGAGAGGCTTAAGGCAGCGCCAACTGCCGGGTGGCTCCACCACTTAGCCTTACAGCGTGTCTGCCTGCAATCACTCCCCCGAATGCCCTTGGCAGACCAAGGGCCATCAGACCCGCAGCGTGAATACTGTATTAGGTGATGTGCCACACTTCGGAGGATTGCTAAAAAGGAAGTTCCCAATCTTCTATTTTTTTGTTTGAGCTTTGCATTTTTATTTCAATTGATTCAATGAATGAGATCGTGGTTGAAATATTCTTGAAAATGAGCATACTCTCATGATAATTAAGGATCTAATTATCATGTGCAAAGCTTCTATTATTCCTTACATCATTAAATGCATCTAATATAGAGATTGAGTTTTTTAATATCATTTCAGTCATTTCAGACTCAATATAGCTATTCTTTCTTAAATATTTGACATACTCACCATAGAAGCTATGAAGCGGTTTATTGTTATCGTATGTGATTCCGTGCTTATCACATAAGCTTCTTACATATTTCACTACATAAGTATGCAATCTATCTAGAGCAACCTCAGGTTCATTCTTCTCAATACTATCTCTAATTGTCCTAGCCAATAAACTAAAATCATTATCACCGATATCCGGTTCCATTAAATTTTCAATATGTTCTGAAATTCCATCATTCTTTAGAGCTTCTAAGAACTTCGTGCATTCCTCATATAAAGCATTTTCTTTAGGTTCAATATCAATTTCCAAGAGGCTTTTATTAGTTTTCCAATGTTCTAAAAGTTCTAATGTCAATTTAGCTACTAAGTAATTAGATTCAAGCTTCCAAAAAGCTCTTAGTCTATTTGCTTTCGAATCCCCAAATATTGAATAACGCTCTTCGTAAATATCCTTATCTACAATCTCTAAAATGAATTGAGCAAAGGTCCTATTTGAAAAACCTAAAACATACCCACTACCCATTTCGAATAGTTTTTCTATTTTGGTTTTTTGAATTTTCGAAAGATCCGACATGAAATGAACTCCTTATTCTTGTTAATGTTTTGTGGCATTTCACCTAACGTTGGTGTATTCACGAACCCTTACTGGCTTAAAGGGACGTCAGCCCCGGGTCCGACGGACTTAGCCAGTGCAGGGTTGTCCGGCTGCTCCCACTTCCTCGAAATCCAACTGCCGGACCGAGGGCCGTATGGCCCAATGCGTGAATATAGTGTTATCCGATGCCACCTCTTCTTGGAAAACTCAGACTAGGATGTATAGAATCTATAATCTTGTATTTTTTCATCAAATTCAAAAAATCCTGTTGAAGGATAATCATTACCTACTATTGTAAAGAATCCAACTATTTCATTTAGGTCGATATAATACAATTTTTCATTTCGCATTCTATCGGAACAAAAGAAAAATCCATCAATTACTTCTGTAGTTTCATCAGTTGAGATAAGAAATATATAGCTGTGTATTATTTGATTATATAATTTATCTGCTCCCATTTTTTCCTCTATTGGACTTTCAAATTCAAATAATTCATCAATTCGATGCCAGTTTAATCTTGTTACATTTTCAATGTTCTTATGCGTTCTCACATTCAATTGATATCCTTTTGTTGCCGATGATAGTTTTCCAGCTTCTTCGAGTTTTCGAATAATATAAAAAGAAATCATGATATCCTTTTCAAAAGACACAGCTAGTTCTTCAGAAAAGGGCGTTTTGGGGTATACGTTTTTTATCTTTTCAGTAAGTTCTAATAGATCATCTTTCCAGTATGATGACTCCCATATCATATTATTCGTCTCCTTTGTTTAGGTGGTTTCGGATAATGTAATATTCACGAACTTCGTCAATCTACAGAATACAATTAATAAACGAACAAACCGAAACTCATTTGGACCTATAGACTATGTTCTTATTATACTATGAAATGGAAAAATACTAATAATAAAACAAAAAACCTTCGCCAATTCCAATGGCGAAGGCATCTTAAAATTGATTCACACGAACATCTCACCAATGACAAGTACGTGTGAATCAACAACTAGCTATACCCAATAGATAAGAAGACAGGCTTGTTGTCGCGCTTGGCGACTTCAAAAGCCTCTTCCGACCAAGGGAACCAGTTAACTCTGCCTTGTATCCAAAAATTGTATATAATGAAATTTTCTCATCTGTCGTATCTCCTTCAACAACTAGCAAAAATAATTAAAAATACTCAATGGAAAGCTGACTGTAATTTTCTGGATGATAGTCCTTTCCTGTAAACAATTGAAGTAGCGTTGGTATTGTATAGTGGGCAGATTTGTTTCTAAGTTTTTTAGCAACATGATTCCACCAATCCAAGTCTTTACTGTCAGGGATAATATTTTTAATTCCCGGGGCCTTCAGCAATTTACTTATTGAGTCGTATTTATTCAACTGGGTTTTGGAAAGCTTTCTTGGAATTCCATTATTAATTGGATCAAGAATGGCTAACCTCAAAGTATGTTCCAATAATGTAGAAGAACATATAATCGAAGCATAAAAATTCCCAAAGATAAGTGATGAAGCTGCATTTAGATAAAGCATATTGATAGATGGTTCAATCCAGGGCAATGGCTCTGGTAATTCCTTGAATAACTGTTGTACATTACTTGAAATATATTTAAAATAATCGTCAATAACCATAGGTTTAATTGTCATATGCTACTCCTCCATTAACTTTATGCTATTGAGATGATCGTCTAACATCTGGTTAGTTTTTTTATTCTTGTTAAAGTCCAAGCTGCGGTTTGTCCAAATTCATCTACTGTTGATGTTACCGCGGCATAGACAAGGCAATTCTTAACTAGCTCCATTTCCTTGATTTGAACTATATTTTTTTCAGATAAGTCAATAATAACTGTAAAACCATTTGCAGTATCGATAAGAGTAATTTCCATAAAACTAAAATCTATTGCTTCGATAATGTAAAAACTCTCCCTAGATACGAGATCGGTTCCTGGTTTAACGGTTATATCCAAATTGAATAGTTGGGAAAGAGCATTACGTTGTTTGAAAATCATATCTTCAAAATTCTTTACATATTTATTTTCCGAATCGTTTATTTCATCTATTGCTTTATTCGCAATATCATCAAATATATCCAGTGTCATTTCCTCTTTAAAGCCTATTGAAATCTTCAACAAACTTTTAAAACTATTCATGACACTTAGAGCTTCTCTTTTCAGAATCATATTATCTTTCTTTTTAAAGTTATCATTATAATGGAGACAATCGTTTCTTATTTTACGTATATCATTCATTAGAGAATAAGAATTTTTTGAAATTAATTTGGCTTCCAACATTAAACTTAATCTATTATACTG